>NZ_DIEJ01000097.1:25265-25461 GCF_002418565.1 Achromobacter sp. UBA5777
CATCGCCGACCTGCGCGCCAACGGCATCGAGGTGATCGTCGGCACCGGCATGGCCATCGACCACGCCGAACAGGCCGGACTGCCCGGCGTGCTGCTGTACTCGGCAGATTCGGTACGGCAAGCGTTCGAGCACGCGTTGGAACTGACCCAGACCCTGGCCCGCTCCGGCGGCAGCCGGCCCGCGCCGCGCCGCCGT
>NZ_DIEJ01000081.1:0-353 GCF_002418565.1 Achromobacter sp. UBA5777
CGCGGCCAGGAACGCGCCGCGCACCGAGCCGATGCCGCCGATCACGATGACGACCAGCGTCAGGATCAGGATGGGTTCGCCCATGCCCGTCTGCGCCGACAGAATTGGGCCAGCCATCAGTCCGGCCAGGCCCGCCAGCACCGCGCCCAGCACAAACAGCAGCGTGTTCAGGCGCGCAATGTTCACCCCCAGCGCGCCGACCATCATGCGGTCGGTGGACCCGGCGCGGATCAGCATGCCTAGCCGGGTGCGATGGATCAGCAGGTAACACCCCGCCGCAACCAGCAGCCCGACGACGATGATGAGAAACCGGTACAGCGGATACGTGACGCCCAGGATGTCGATGGTGCCGG
>NZ_DIEJ01000081.1:365-1709 GCF_002418565.1 Achromobacter sp. UBA5777
ACCTGGTCCAGGTGATCGCGCGGATATAGCCGCGCCAGCGCGATCCGGTCCAGCAGCAGCCCGAGCAGCGCCATACCCGCGACGACCGCGGCGGCGGCTAGCAGAAACGAGCCGGTGTGGCGGAACACGGTAGCCGCGATAAACGCGCCCATCATGTACAGCGACCCGT
This sequence comes from Achromobacter sp. UBA5777, assembly GCF_002418565.1. Classification (NCBI taxonomy): domain Bacteria; kingdom Pseudomonadati; phylum Pseudomonadota; class Betaproteobacteria; order Burkholderiales; family Alcaligenaceae; genus Achromobacter; species Achromobacter sp. UBA5777. The sequence goes on from NZ_DIEJ01000081.1 coordinate 535, forward strand.
GCGCCAGGTTGATGAAATTCATGATGCCGAACACCAGCNNCCCCCTTGCTGACGGCCCTCGGGGCCGCCCGCTTCACTTCATGACGCACTGGTCGGCGTACTGATCAGAGACCTTGGACAGGTCGGGGAAGATGGGGCCCTTGTTGACGAACGCGACCTTGCCGTCGGCGTTCTCGGCCACGTCGGCACGGAAGAACCCGGCCACGGGGAAGTGGTTGGGCTGATAGCGGAACTCGCCGCGCACGGATTGGAAGTCGGCGGCCTCCATCGCTTTGCGCAACGCGGCCTTGTCGTCGGTCTTGCCGCCGGTCTTCTTGAGCGCCGAGCCGATCAATTGGGCGGCGTCATAGGATTGCGCGGCGTAGCTGGACGGCTCGCGGCCGTACTTCTGGCGGAACGCTGCCGCAAAGGCCTTGTTGGCAGCGTTGTCCAGGTCCGGCGAATACGGCACGTTGGTGACGGCGCCCAACGCGTCCTTTTGCAGCGCGGGCAACGTGGCGCCGTCGATGGTGTCCACCGACAACAGGGGAATCTTGCCGAAAAGTCCGGCCTGGCGATACTGCTTGATGAAGTTCACGCCCATGCCGCCGGGAAAGAAGACGTATGCGGCGTCGGGCTTGGCGTCAGCCAGCGCGGCCAGTTCGACGGAGTAGTCGGGCTGGTTGACCTGCGTGAACACTTCGTTGACGACATCGCCTTTGTAGAAGCGCTTGAAGCCGGCCATGGCGTCCTTGCCGGCCTGGTAGTTGGGGGCCAGCAGATAGACCTTCTTGAACCCCATCTGGTTGGCCATTTCGCCGCTGCCTTCGTGGCGCTGGGTGTTGTTCCAGGATGTGGAGAAGAAGAACGGCGAACAGTCCTTGCCGGCAAGATTGGTGGGCCCGGCGTTGGAGCCGACGAGGAAGACGCCGGCGCTGGTCACGGGCCGCACGACGGCGAGCATGACGTTGGAATAGACGACGCCAGTGATGATGGGCACCTTGTCGCTTTGTACGAGCTTGCGGGCGGCCTGGACGCCGACCTCGGGCTTGAACTGATCGTCTTCCTTGATGACCTGCACGGCCACGCCGCCGAGCTTGCCGCTGCCTTGGTCGACGGCAAGCATGAAGCCGTCGAGCTGGTCCTGGCCGAGCACGGAGCCGGGGCCGGTGAGCGTGGTCAGCAGGCCGATCTTG
>NZ_DIEJ01000081.1:1759-2237 GCF_002418565.1 Achromobacter sp. UBA5777
TGCTGCCCTATTTCATTGCTGCGCGTGCAGGCCAAAGAAGGTCATCGTGTTGCGGAACAGAATCTTCTGCTGCACGCCGGGCACCAGGTCGGCGTGGGTGACGAGCTTGCCGACTTCCTGTTCGCCCAGCGGGTAGGGGTAGTCGGAGCCGAGCAGGACGCGGTCTTCGCCCATGACGTCGATGAGCAGGCGTAGCGATCGCGGGTCGAAGACGGCGCTGTCGGTGTAGAAGCGGTCGGTGTACGACGATGGCGGATGCGGGCAGTCTTCGCGGACGATGTCGCGATGGCGCCAGGCGTTGTCGACTCTGCCAAGCAGGTACGCAAAGCTGCCGCCGCCGTGAGCAAAGCACAATTTGAGGCTGCGGGGAATGCGTTCGAAGGCGCCGGACAGGATCAGCGACAGAATGCCGAGCTGGGTTTCTGCGGGCATGGCGACAAGCCACGGCAGCATCCATTTCTTCATGCGGCCGTCGGTC
>NZ_DIEJ01000081.1:2280-3390 GCF_002418565.1 Achromobacter sp. UBA5777
CCTGCAGGGGCACTTGGGCCAGGCATTTGAGGCGTGCCGGGGCGTGGGCGCAGTGTTCGAGCGCAAGATCGTTCATGCGTGCGGCCCAATCGGCGGCAGCCTGCGCGGGGTAGGTGTAGCCGAACATGATGGGCGTGGCGCACAGGATCTGGACATCGACGCCGTGCCGGTCCATCTGTTCGATGCGCAGCGCGGGATCCCAGAGGGTGGCGTCGACGGGGCGGAACGGGCGGTCGCCGGCCATGATCTGGCCGGTCGTGCCGTTGCCGTCGGGACGCAGCCAGGGCGCGTTGACGGGGTCGAGCGCAGCGGCTTCCTGCCGGGTGATCGGCGGGAAGAAGTGCGCGTGCATGTCGATTTTCTGGATCATCTTAGGTGGATGCCTGGGCGGGGGTGGGCTGCGCGGACGGGGCTTGGCCCTTGCCGGGATGAATTTCGCCGCAGCCGGGGCAGGTGCGTTTTTCCTGGCTTTGGTAGAAGGCCTGGAAGAGCGGGGGCAGGTCGGTGACGATGCTCTTGAGCTGGACTTCGACGCGATGCACGAGGTGGCGGCAATGCGGGCAGTACCACTCGAATCCGTCGAGCAGGCCTAGAGGGCGCTGGCGTTCGATGACGAGACAGGCGCTGTCGGTTTCGGGGCGTTGGGGGGAGTGACGGACGTGCGGGGGCAAGAGGAAGATGTCGCCTTCCTTCAAGTCGACGCGTTCGGGTTTGCCGTCGATCCACAGCGAAAGCCAGGCGTTGCCGCGGACTTGGTAGAAGAATTCTTCTAGCGGGTCGTCGTGGTAGTCGGTGCGGTGGTTAGGGCCGCCGACGACGGTGACGATGAAGTCGCTGTCTTGCCAGATCTGCTGGTTGCCGACGGGGGGCTTGAGCAGATGCGCGTGGTCCTGGATCCAGCGCTGGAAATTCAACGGCGGGCCGTAGGCAGGCATGAGGAACTCCGTGGGGGTCGCTTGATGAGGGAGAGTCTAGGCGGGGGAGCGGGGGGCTGCACAATAGAAATTGTGGGGGTGGATATGCGGGTTATCTATCGCGGGGTTTCCCTTGTTTTCTTCTGGGGGGTGTTGGTTCTTAAGGCGCCGGGCGCGGCGTCGGCCTGGGGCGCGC
>NZ_DIEJ01000319.1:0-1504 GCF_002418565.1 Achromobacter sp. UBA5777
TCCAGCGCGGTCTGCGGACCGGCGTCGCCATTGAGCGCCAGCATGCGCAGGCACGCCATGATGAAGCCCGCGTATTCGTCGGGCGCCAGCGTCAGTTCGCCGCGGCTATGCACGGCGACGGAGTAGAACAGTTGCACGGCATCCGGATGGAGTGCCTGTGCGAGGCGGGCAATATCGCCGGCCAGCGGATCCTCGGCGGCGGTGACGCCGGTCACGCGCTGCTCGATCGCCACGCGCGAGAGCAGCACGGCCAGGTCGGCCAGCGCACCGGCATACGACAGTCCGCGAATCGCAAGTTCGTCGGCCACGGCCAGCACGCCCTTGGCATCGCCCGTCGACAGGGCATCCAGCAGGCGCACGAGATGGCGTTGGTCGATGGTGCCGAGCATGCCGCGCACGGCATCTTCGGTAAGGTTGCCCGCGCTGTAGGCGATGGCCTGGTCGGTGAGCGACAAGGCATCGCGCATCGAGCCCGACGCCGCCTGCCCGATCAGCCGCAGGGCCGGGATTTCAAAGCCGACGTCTTCCTGGCCGAGCACGGCCTGCAGATGGCCAACGATAGAGTCGGCCGGCATCTGCTTCAAATTGAATTGCAGGCAGCGCGACAAAACCGTCACCGGGATCTTTTGCGGATCGGTGGTGGCCAGGNNCGGCGGCTCTTCCAGCGTCTTGAGCATGGCGTTGAACGCGTGCCCGGTCAGCATGTGGACTTCGTCGATCATGTAGACCTTGAAGCGTCCCGCGCCCGGCGCATAGACCGCCTGCTCCAGAAGCTGCGTCATTTCCTCGACGCCGCGATTGGACGCGGCGTCCAGCTCAAGGTAGTCGACGAAGCGGCCCGCATCGATTTCGGTGCAGGCGCGGCAGACGCCACAGGGCTTGGAGGTGATGCCGGTTTCGCAGTTGAGCGATTTGGCCAGGATGCGCGAGAGCGTGGTCTTGCCCACGCCCCGGGTGCCGGTGAACAGCCAGGCGTGATGCAGGCGTTGCGTGTCGAGCGCATGCGTGAGCGCGCGCACCACGTGATCCTGTCCCACCAGGGTATCGAACGATCGCGGCCGCCACTTGCGGGCCAATACCAGATAAGTCATGGCTGGATTGTAGAGCCTGATTGTTGAACCCGTTGATCGAGCGGGCTGGAATGCAAAGGGGACGGGCTTATTCCCGTGGAACGAATCCTTGGAAAATAACCCCGTCCCCTGTGAAAGCGAAGTAGCAAACGCTACTGCCTTGAAGAATCCGGTTGGCGAGCCTTACTCCGGCACTGACCCTAAACGACTATGGCTGCTTCGTTCCCGACCTGACCAGGTTCACCGTCGAACCATGCGAAGGGGCCCGCCAGCCGAGATTCTAGCAGAGCTGCGCTTCGCGCGCTCGCTAGCCTCTCGGCAGGCGGGCCCCTGGGGGCAATATGTGGGCCCCCCTCCCCGGCCCTCCCCCCGAGGGGGAGGGGGTGGGGGTCTTGCTTCGCTTGCCCCCCTTCGGCTCGCTTCGCTTTGCCTTG
>NZ_DIEJ01000319.1:1689-6937 GCF_002418565.1 Achromobacter sp. UBA5777
GCTTCGCTTTGCCTTGCTTTGCTTGCTTGGAATTTCGCTTCGCTTTATTCCATCAAATCTATCCACGCCTTTGCGCGGGGGAAGTACAGGGCGGCTCGGGCGCTGCGGCCGTCTAGGGCTGTGACTTGGGTGCAGTAGCGCTGCAACTGTTCACCGTGGCGTTGGCGCATGCGGGTGGCGAAAGCGGGGGCCGACTCGCCGGGGTGGGGTCTGCCCGTCTTGTAATCGACGATCAGCCAGCCGTCTTCGGTGCTTAGGGCCAGGTCGATGACCGACACTTTGCCTGCCGCGTCGATGAGGGGCCATTCTCGGCGGGCGCCGGATTGGGATAGGAGCCACAGGCCGCGTTCGTCTGCCAGGGTGGCTTGCAGGGTTTCCAGGACGGCTTCGGCGGCTGCGTCGGCTTGGCTGGCGGGGATGCCTGCTCGGGTCAACTGACGGCGCATGGCGGGTAGGCGGGGGGTTAGCGCTTCGGGAGGCCACGCTTGTATGCCGTCCTGGCCAATGCGGGCCAGCCATGCGTGGGCCAAGGTGCCGATGGCGGCGTCGTAGCCGGCTTCTAGTTGCCACGCGGGATGTTCGGCAGCTTCGCCCCATGCGCCGCGTGTTGCCGTCGCGAAACCCGCGCTCATGGTGATGTTCGCTTGGCGTTGCAGTTGGGTCAGGCCGGCGCTGTCGATGCGGCGCAGGGGTTCGCCTTGCCATTCGGGGGCGTCGCCCTCCTCTTGCACGGGCTCGCCGTTGAGCGATGGCGGGACGGGTGGGGTCAGGCACGGCCACAGGCGGCCTAGCAGGCTGGCTGCGGGTGGGGGCTTGGTCTGGCCGGTGGCTTCGTCGATCGAGACGTGTCCGACCAGGTGCAGGCGCTTGCGGGCTCTTGTGGCGGCGACGTAGAGGAGGCGGTCGATTTCGTAGGAGGCGCGGCGGGCTTCGCGGGCGCCCAGGTAGCGGGAGACGGGGTCTGCCTCGGTTTCGGCGCGGGGCTTGACCGGGCCGAACAGGACGCGGCCGCCGCTTTGTTCGAAGCGCACCAAAGGCGCCTGGTCGCCGCGCGGTGCGCGGTGCAGACCGTACAGGATCACGGTTTCGAACTGCAGGCCCTTGGACTTGTGCATGGTCATGATTTCGACCGCGCCTTCGTCTTCGTCGGCGGCGTCGGGGGCCGCGAAGAGGCGGGAGATGCCGGCGTCCAGTGCGGCCACGTCAATGCTGCCGTGGGGGGCTAGGCGTTCGACCAGCTGGAACAGGCTTTCGGCATCGTTGGCGACGGACAGGCCGGCGTACAGGCCCGGTCCGCCCAGCCGGCGCCACAGCGATTCCACCCATGCTGCGAACGGCATCGCGCCGGAGGCGTTGCGCTTGTCCAGCAGGATGGATGCCACCTGACGCAAGCGCGCGAACTCGTCGGCGCTGAGCACGGTTTGCGCCGACGGCGCTTCGGGTTCGGGTGCCGGGGCATCGAAGAGCGACGCTTGCGGGTCTGCCGACGCAGCGGCCGTTGCCGTGGCGGCGGGTTGCGGCGCAATGCGCAAGGCGCGTTCGAGCAGCACGGGTATCGGCGTGATGTGGTCGTCGCCAAACAGGCGCTGCAGTGACGTAAGCGTCAGGCCGCAATATGGCGCGCGCAGCACGGATAGCCAGGCGAGGCGGTCGGCGGGATGCGACAGCGCGCGCACAAGCTGGACCAGGTCGGCCACGACCGGGCGCAGCGCCAGCGGCACGAGGTCGACCGCGCGGGAACGGATGCCTTCCTGCGCCAGCCGGCGCGTGAGATTGCCAAGGTGGCTGCGGGCGCGCACGAGAATGGCGACGGGGTGCTTGGCGCCCTTGTGGTCGATCAGCGCCTGGCGCACGAGTCCCACCGCGATGTCTTCGGCCTGTTCTTCGGCGGGCGGCGCGCCCTCGCGCGACCAGGCCGGGTGAAAGCGCACGGCGGGGTCGGGCAAGGCCGGATGAAAGGCGGTGGACGGGCTGTAGGCGATGGCGCCTGCGGCGGCGTCGCTGCGCCGGGGCAGCAGGTCGACGAAGGACTGGTTCACCCAGTCCACGATGCCGGCTTGCGAGCGGAAGTTGTCCGTGAGGTTCAGAAAGTCTGGCTTGACCTCTCCTACGCCGACGTCGGCCACTTCCAGGAACAGGCCGACCTCTGCCTTGCGGAAGCGGTAGATCGACTGCATCGGGTCGCCCACCAGGAAGAGGCTGCGGCCGTCGCCGGACTGCCACCCTGCCGTCAGCGTGCGCAGCAGGTCCAGCTGTGTCTGGCTGGTGTCCTGGAACTCGTCGATGAGCAAATGGCGGATCGAGGCGTCCAGCTTGAGCAGCAGTTCGCCGGGGTCGTCGGCGCTGCCCAATGCGGCGGCGGCGCGCTGGGCGATTTCGATGAAGTCCACCTCGCCCTTGTCGGCGAAGCGCAGGCGCAGCTGCGCGACGGCGAGCGCAAGCGTCATGAGCTGCGCGCCCAGCACTTCCCATTGCGCATCGGTGAAATGCGGTGCGGGGATATCGCGGACGGCGTGCAGGCGGCGCACCCACGCGCCTTGCGCGTCGGCGCCTTCAAGCCAGGCGACGAAAGGTTCCTTGTGCGCGCATTTGGCCGGGAACCCCAGATTCTTGTTGACCGTCTTGCGCAAGGAGCCGGTGCCGGTCAAGAGCAGATGCGCGACGGCGCGCCAGGCGTCCAGCAGTTCGGCATCGGGCTGCAGTTCTTCGGCCCAATCCAGCAAAGCGGCCAGCTTGTTTTCGTCTTCGCCGTCCTGCAGGTTGGCCGCGGCAAGGCGCGCCGGGCCGCTTAGCGAATCGCACCAGCCGTAAGGCATGGCGGCGCACAGGGCATCGAGGTCCTCGCCGATGGCTTCGGCCAACGTGGCCTCCATGGCCTCGCGGTCGGAGCCGTGGCGCAAGAGCGGCAGCCATTGATCGCGCTGGCCCAGCATGTCGGCGATGGCGTCCTTGGCGGCCTGCACGTCGACGTCGAGGTGACGCAGCAGAATGCGCACGGCCTCGTAGTCGTCGGCGAGATCCAGCGTGGCCCGCGCCGCGGCCTCGTAATGCGAGCGCGCGTCGTCCGTGATGTCCGGCATGCCGCCCAGCTCGGACAGCCACGGCATGCTGCGCACCAGCCCCGCGCAGAACGAGTCGATGGTGCGGATGGCCAGACGCGCGGGATGCTCGAGCAGATGCCAGCCTTGTTCGGCATTGCGCTCGAGCGCCGCGCGAGCGAGGTCCCAGCTGCGGCGTTCGTGGGCGGCTTCGGGCGGCGCGTCCAGGCCACGGCGCAACTTGCTCAGCACGCGGGCATGCATCTCGGAGGCAGCCTTGCGCGTAAACGTGATGGCGACGATTTCTTCGGGCCGGTTCACCGTAGCCAGCAGGGCCAGGATGCGGTCGGTCAGGAGTTCGGTCTTGCCCGACCCCGCAGGCGCCTGGACCAGAAAGGAGCGTGAGGGATCGAGCGCTGCGGCGCGCGCGGCGTGGTCATGCGGAAGGCGATCTTGTTCGGCCATGGTCATGCGTCCTCGTCGTCCAGATGCAAGCGCAGGAACGGCAAGGCATCGCAGTATTTCAGATCGTCGCGCCGGTAGGCGACGTTGGCCGCATAGCCGGCCACATATTCGTCAGCCAGCGACTCGATTGCCACACGCCAGCGTTGGCGGATTTCGGGCCAGGACAGGCCCTCGAAGAATTTGCTTTCGCTAGCCAGCGTGACGCCCGGCATGCCCAGGTCTTCGTCGGCCAAGCCTTGTGCGGCGACCTGCCGCGCGTGGATCTGCGCGAGCACCAGGCCCGCCGCTTCACCGCCGGCGGCGTCGGCCAGCACGGACGCGTAGAAAGGCAACTGCACGTTCACGGGACGGCTGCGCGACCAGTCGGGCTCGGGCCTGGCCGCGGCCACGCCGGTTTTGTAGTCGACGATGACGTTGCGGCCATCGGGCAGGCTGTCGATGCGGTCCAACCGCAGCTTCAGGTTGAGCGCGCCACGCTGCCACTGATGGTTCTTTTCAACTTGTGCGACCGCGAATGGCATGCGCTGCGCCTCAAGGTCGAGCCACGACGCCAGCACGGCCTGGGCACGCTGGCATTCCAGCGCCCGCAGGGCCGGCGCGTATTCCTTGAGTTCTTCGTCAGCGGCCTGCGCCACGGCCTGCTCCAGCAGCGCCGGCAAGCGGCCCGCCGCAAGTTGTTCGTGCAGCGCATCCTGGTCGGGCATCATGCCCCACACGATTTCGAGCGCCTTGTGCAGGAACTGGCCACGCACGTTCACGGTGGCGGCGTCGGCATATGGCGCGAGCTCGCGCCCGCCGAGGCGATGGCGCACGAACGCCCACAGCGGATTGCGCGCCTGCGTGTCCAGCACATCCAGCCCGCCCCCGCCACGATTGCCGGCGGCCAGCGGCGGCCCTTGCGAATCGTCGAGCGATTCCTGCGGCAAGGCGGCCTGCGATTCCGCCAGGACCGGCGCCCAATCGGTAAGGGGAAGCGCGGCGATCAGCGGCGACGGGCGCAATTCGCGTTCGCCATCCATGTGCGCGTGGCTGACGATGATGCCGGGCGCACAGCGGCAGAGCGCAGCGTACATGCCTTCCGCCCATTCGCGTTCGCGCTCGGGCGTGGCGCGTGGCGCCCTGGCCTGACGCAACACGGCCAGGGGCAGCAACGGGTTTGGTTTCGGTGATGCAGGCAATACGTCGTCCGTCAGGCCCAAGAGCCAGACACCATCCCAGTAGCCGCCTTCGGCTTCCAGCAAACCCAATACGTCCAACCGCGCGAGCGGGTCGCGCTGCGGCTGGAACGAGGACGAACGCGCCACGCTTTCCAGCAGGTTCACGGCCGCCAAGCCGCCCAGTCGGCCCGCGGCCGGCGCCAGCGCCGAAAAGCTGCCGAGCGCATCGCCAAGCGCACCCATGACCTGATAACCGACGCTGTCCAGCGGCGCTTCGCCGGGGAAGCCCAGGGCCGTCAATGCGGCCTTCATGCGCAGCATCCAGACATCGCACGTCGCCTTGTTGCCGCCTTGCGTCCAGATCTCTGAGGCGTGGTTCCACGCCTGCGCCAACAACGGAATGTCCGCGAGCAGCTTGCGCCATTCCGGCAAGGCTACGTGCAGCTTGCCCTGGCGCCGCCAGCGCGCATCGATGGCCGCAAGACGCGCGCGGTCGCGCACGTCGCCCGCGCAATGCCCCGCAAGCAGCGCGGCGCCCAGCACGTCGACGCCACACCCCTTGCCGGGCGCGCATTCGGCCAACGCCCG
>NZ_DIEJ01000039.1:0-4075 GCF_002418565.1 Achromobacter sp. UBA5777
CGCCCCCGGTGGCGGGCCCCAAGGCCGCCCTTGCCCGCGCGGCCCACCCGCCCCCCCCCGCCGCCCGCCCCGGCGCTTTCCGCATGCCGCAGGGTCAGTTGGGCCTGGCGCAGGAATGCGGCGCCGGCCGGCGTGGTGGTCACGCCGGTGGGGCTGCGTGTCAGCAGCCGCGTCGCCAGCTCGCTCTCCAACCGGCTGATCTGCTGGCTGAGCGCCGACGCGACCACGCCGAGGTCGCGCGCGGCGCGGCCGATGCTGCCCAGCTCGGCAACGCGGACGAAGTAACGGAGTTGGCGCAGTTCCATAAGGCGGTTTCCAGGCTGAAAAAAACGGGGCCGGCGTGGCCCTGAGTGACCTGCCGGAGCATACTTTTTTCGTTCAAAAATATGTCAGCTATCTGAACAACGCCTGAATATCAAACGAAAATTGTTTACACTCGCATCCACAAAATTCAAGCCGGAACGGGCCGCCGCGGGGGCGGGCCGTCCGAATTACGGGAGAAAGACGATGCGCAAGTTGCTTTTGGGTGCGGTGCTGGCCGCCGCGGTGTATGGCGGAGTGGCGCAGGCCGCCGTCGAACCCAAGGCCGTGGTCGCCACGTACTCCGATCTGGCGCTGGCCGGCTACGAGGATTCGCTGACGGCCGCCAAGAAGCTGCGCGACGCCATCGACGCGCTGGTCGCCAAGCCCAGCGCGGAAACCTTGAAGGCCGCGCGCGAGGCATGGATCGTGGCGCGCGTGCCGTATCAGCAGACCGAGGCCTACCGCTTCGGCAACCCCATCGTCGACGACTGGGAAGGCCGCGTGAACGCCTGGCCGCTGGATGAAGGCCTGATCGACTACGTCGACGCCTCCTACGGCACGGAAAACGACCAGAACGCGTTCTACGCCGTGAACGTCATCGCCAATTCCAAGATCTCGGTGGGCGGCAAGACGGTCGACGTCAGCAAGATCACGCCCGAGCTGCTGTCCGACGTGCTGCACGAGGCCGACGGCAACGAGGCCAACGTGGCCACGGGCTATCACGCGATCGAGTTCCTGCTGTGGGGCCAGGACCTGAACGGCACCGGCGCCGCGCCCGCTGACCGCAAGGGCACGCCGCAAGAGCGTCACTCGGGCAATCGTCCGCATACGGATTTCGATCCGAAACAGTGCACCGGCGGCAATTGCGAGCGCCGCATTGAATTCTTGAAGGCGGTAACGGACCTGCTGGTGACTGATCTCGAAGAAATGGTGGGCAACTGGAAGAAGGACGGCGCGGCGCGCAAGGCGGTCGAAGAGGATCCGAAGGCCGGCCTCATCGCCATGCTGACCGGGCTGGGCAGCCTGTCGTACGGCGAACTGGCGGGCGAACGCATGAAGCTGGGCCTGATGCTGCACGATCCCGAAGAAGAGCACGACTGCTTCTCGGACAACACGCACAACTCGCACTTTTACGACCAGATAGGCATCCGCAACGTCTATCTGGGTTCGTACACGCGCATCGATGGCAAGAAGGTGAGTGGCGCCAGCCTGTCCGAACTGGTCAAGGCCAAAGATTCCAAGCTGGACGCAGAAGTGCGCGCCAAGCTTGACGCCACCGTCGCCGCCATGCAGGCCATGAAGACGCGCGCCGAGACGGTCGAGACCTATGACCAGATGATCGCGGAGGGCAACAAGGAGGGCAACGCGGTGGTGCAGGCCGCCATCGACAGCCTCGTCGCGCAGACGCGCAGCCTGGAACGCGTGATCGCGCTGCTGGACCTGGGCAAGGTCGCCATCGAAGGGTCCGACAGCCTGGATAAACCTGACGCCGTATTCAAGTGAAACTCGCATTAGCCGCTGTACTGGCGGCGTCGGTTCATGCCGTCGCCGCCGCCGCGCCCGCCGCTGCGCCGGCCGCGCCCGCTGCCCCGGTCATTCAAGGCCACGTCGTGAAGGCCCCGATGGTCGGCACGTTCTACCGTTCGCCGAACCCGGGCGCTGCCCCGTTCATCGACGTGGGCGCCACCGTCAAGGAAGGCGACCCGCTGTGCATCATTGAAGCCATGAAGCTGCTCAATGAAATCGAAGCCGACAAGGCCGGCGTCATCAAAGAAATCCTGGTCGAAAACGGTGAGCCCGTCGAGTACGGTCAACCCCTGTTCGTCATTGGCTGATAGCTGAACATGTTCGAAAAAATCCTGATCGCCAATCGGGGCGAAATCGCCCTGCGCATTCAGCGCGCCTGCCGCGAGCTGGGCATCAAGACCGTCGTCGTGCACTCCGAGGCCGACCGCGAAGCCAAGTACGTGCGCCTTGCCGATGAATCCGTGTGCATCGGGCCCGCGCCGTCGCGTGAAAGCTACCTGAACATGCCGGCCATCATCTCGGCCGCCGAAGTCACGGATTCCGAGGCAATCCACCCGGGTTACGGGTTCTTGTCCGAAAATGCCGACTTCGCCGATCGCGTCGAGAAGAGCGGTTTCGTGTTCATCGGCCCGCGTCCGGACACGATCCGCCTGATGGGCGACAAGGTCAGCGCCAAGCGCGCCATGATCGAAGCCGGCGTGCCGGTGGTGCCGGGCTCGGAAGGCGCGTTGCCCGACGATCCGCAGGAAATCCTGCGTACGGCGCGCGAAGTCGGCTATCCGGTCATCATCAAGGCAGCAGGCGGCGGCGGTGGCCGCGGCATGCGCGTGGTGTACACCGAGGCCGCGCTGCTCAATGCCGTCACGATGACGCGTTCCGAAGCAGGCGCCGCGTTCAACAACCCGGAAGTCTATATGGAGAAGTTCCTCGAGAACCCGCGCCATATCGAAATCCAGGTGCTGGCCGACGGCGGCCGCAACGCAGTCTGGCTGGGCGAGCGCGACTGCTCCATGCAGCGCCGCCACCAGAAGGTCATCGAGGAAGCGCCGGCGCCCGGCATCGCCCGCCGCCTGATCGAGCGCATTGGCGACCGCTGTGCCGACGCCTGCCGCAAGATGGGCTATCGCGGCGCCGGCACGTTCGAGTTCCTGTACGAAAACGGCGAGTTCTATTTCATCGAAATGAACACCCGCATCCAGGTCGAACACCCGGTCACCGAGCTGATCACCGGCATTGACCTGGTGCAGCAGCAGATCCTGATCGCCGCCGGCGAGAAGTTCACGCTGCGTCAGCGTGACATCACGTTCAGCGGCCATGCGATCGAATGCCGCATCAACGCCGAAGATCCGTTCCGTTTCGTGCCCAGCCCGGGCCGCATCACGAACTGGCATACGCCGGGCGGTCCTGGCGTGCGTATCGACTCGCACGCGTTCAATGGCTACTTCGTGCCGCCCAACTACGATTCGATGATCGCCAAGGTCATCACGTACGGCGACACGCGTGACCAGGCGCTGGCCCGCATGCGCATCGCGCTGTCGGAAATGGTGGTGGAAGGCATCTCCACCAACATCCCGCTGCATCGCGAAATGCTGCAGGACGCCCGCTTCATCGAAGGCGGCACCAGCATCCACTATCTGGAACACAAGTTGGCGCAGCGTCCCTGACCGACTCTGGGGCCTCACGGCCCCTTTTGCGTTTTACCTTGTTGATGTTTTAAGGTTGATCGGGCCGCGGCGGATGCCGCGGCCCGTTGACCAGATGGAAGAGAAAAATCATGCGTGAACTCGTGCTCCACTGCTCGGAGACGCAGGCCGAAGCCCTGTCGGACGCCTTGCTCGAAGCCGGCGTGCTGTCGGTCTCCGTCGAAGACGCCGACTTCGGCACCGAAGTCGAACGCCCGTTGTTCGGCGAGCCGGGCACCGAGCCCGACGTCCAGGCATGGGACCGCAATCTCGTCGTCGCCTTGTTGCCCGACGGCGCCGATCCCGCGCAGATCATGGAAGAAGCCGCCCAAACCGGGGAGCTCGATGCATCGGTGTTCGACGGCTGGAGCCTGCGCGACGTGCCGGACGCCGACTGGGTGCGCCTGACGCAATCGCAGTTCGGCCCGATCCACATCGCCGAACGCCTCTGGATCGTGCCAAGCTGGCACCGCGACAATCCCGATGTGCCCGGCCTGGACACGGCCTTGCCGGACCAGGACGGCGCCATTCATATCGAACTGGACCCGGGCCTGGCGTTCGGC
>NZ_DIEJ01000039.1:4166-4725 GCF_002418565.1 Achromobacter sp. UBA5777
GCCATCGCGGCGCGCAAGCTGGGCGCCGGCCCCACGCAGGCGGTCGACATCGACGCGCAGGCGGTGCAGAGCACGGTGTTCAACGCCGAGGTCAACAAGGTCGAACTGCAGGCCATGCTGCCCGACGGACTGGCGGACGGCACGTTCGAAGTCGTGGTCGCCAACATCCTGTCCAATCCCCTGAAGGTGCTGGCCCCCATGCTGGCCGGCCGCGTTGCCGCGGGTGGCCACCTGGTGTTGTCCGGCGTGCTGGAACGCCAGGCCGAGGAGGTCGCGGCCGCCTATGCGCCCTGGCTGGCCATGTCGGTCTGGCGTGCGCGCGACGGCTGGGTCTGCCTGCACGGCAAGAAGCCCTGAGTCCCGGCAGCAGGAGCACGCCTCATGGCTCTGACCACCCGCTGCCCGCAGTGCGGCACCTCGTTCAAGGTGGTGCCTGATCAGCTTCGGGTCCGCAATGGCCTGGTGCGTTGCGGCGCCTGCTCGACCGTTTTCGATGGCCGCGCGTGCCTGGTGTCCGCGCCGGGTGCGCCCGTCGCGATCACCCCGCCGGCCGCGGCGC
>NZ_DIEJ01000038.1:0-44731 GCF_002418565.1 Achromobacter sp. UBA5777
GGACAGCGCCAGCGGGAAAACGTGGCGGGGCGCATGGCTGGACAGGCGGCCCAGGCGTTCGCCGAAGGCCTGCGTCAGTGCGTGGGAAAACGCGGTGTTGTCCAGCGCCGCCAATTCGGCCGCACGGTCCGGCGCGCTGCACCAGACGACTGAGTAGGCGTCCGGCGTCTGCGGGTGCGGCAGCAGCGCCAGCGGGCCCTCGGACGTGAACCGTTCCCACGCCCAGCCGCGCCGGGGCAGGGTGGCGTGCGCGGTGGTCAGCACGGCGTGCTGGTCGTAGTCGCGCCGCACGTCGGTGGCGCCAGCGCCGTCGGATTGCACCGCAACGCCGCAGAGGATTTCCGTTTCGCCCTGCTGGATGCGCACGCCGTCGGCATCCTGGAGGCCGATCTGCGCCGGCGGACCCGCCAGCACGGTGACGCCGGACGCCGCGACGCATTCGTCCAGCTTGGCATACAACCCGGAATAGGCCACCACGCTGCCCAGTTGGGGCACGTTGAAATCGGAGTGCTGGATCAGCGTGCGGCCCAGCCGGCCGCGCTGCGACACATGGATGTTGCGGATGTCCGCCGAGCGCTCGGGCCAGGCATGCAGCGACTCCAGCAGCACCCGGCTGCCGTGGTTCATGGCGAGCACGCGGGGATCTGCAGCAGGAACGGCCGCGGCTGCCGTGACAGGCGTTGGCGCGTTGCCCGCGAGCAGAACGATGCGCGCCGGATCGGGCGCCACGCGCGCCAGCATCAGGGCCAATACGCGGCCCACGGGGCCGGCGCCAAGAATCGCAATGTCGTAGGCGGAGGAAGTCATGCCCGGATTTTACTCGTCCACTACAATCGCGGCAGCCGCCGCAGCCCGGCGCCACGGCTCCCTTACCGGTTGATTGACATGACGCAGGCTCAGGCTTCCTCTTCGCTTTCCGCCGTTTCCACACGCCGCCCCCGCAGCAAGGTTGTGGTGGGGCTGCTGGCCTGCCTGCTTGGCGCCTTCGGGGCGCACTGGTGGTATCTGGGCCGGCGCTACGCGTGGGTGGTCACCGCGTTCGCCGCCGTGTGCCTGTTCTGCGCCTTCCGCTTCTACCCGGTCTGGTACGACAACCCCGCGTTCTTCCTGCTGTTCATCCCGATGATCGACGGCTTCATCGAAAGCGCGGTCTACTCGCTGATGCCGGACGAGAAGTTCGATCGGCTCTGCAATCCGGGCTTGGGCAAGGTGTCGTCGACGGGCTGGGGGCCGGTGCTGGTGGCGATCCTGGCCTGCCTGGTCGGCGCCATCGTCACCATGTTCGCCATCGCCATGGTCGTGGTCTACGTGTGGGTGGCCATGGGTTGGCTCGACGGCTACGTGCTGTAAGCCTAGCCCCGCCGCGCTATTCGCGCATCAGCGCCTCGATCTCGGTGGCCTGCACCGGCACGCCGCGGGTAATCAGTTCGCAGCCTTCGTCCGTGACCAGCGCATCGTCCTCGGTGCGAATGCCGATATTCCAGTAGGCCTCGGGCACGTCGTCCGCCGGGCGCACATAGATGCCCGGCTCGATGGTCAGCATCATCCCGGTTTCTAGCAGGCGCCACGGCCGCTCCGCGCCGGTTGCCGTGCCCGGCTGGCGGTAGTCGCCCACATCGTGAACGTCCAGCCCCAGCCAGTGGCCGGTCCGGTGCATGTAGAAGCGGCTGTAGTCGCCCGATTCCAGCACGCCGTCCAGCGACCCCTTCAACAGTTTCAGATCGAGCATGCCTTGCGCCAGGACGCGCAGGGCGGCCTCGTGCGCGTCGTTGAAGCTGCGGCCCGGCGCCGTGGCCTGGGCCGCAGCGTCCTGCGCCGCCACCGTCAGGTCGTACAGCGCGCGCTGCGGGCCGCTGTAGCGGCCGTTCGCCGGAAATGTGCGCGTGATGTCGCTGGCGTAGCTGTCGACCTCGCAGCCCGCATCGACCAGCACCAGATCGCCGTCGCGCAGCACCGCTTCGCCGGCCGGATAATGCAGGACACAGGCGTTGGCCCCGGCGGCGACGATGCTGTTGTACGCCACCGACTGCGCGCCATGCCGGCGGAATTCATAGAGCAGCTCGGCTTCGATCTCGTATTCGCGCATGCCCGGCCGGGCAACGCGCATCGCGCGCGCATGGGCGCCCGCCGATATCTTGGCCGCGCGCCGCATTGCCGCGATCTCCGAGGCGTCCTTGATCAGCCGCATGTCGGCCAGCAGCGGACGCACATCCTGCTGCCGGGTTGGCGGGGTGTGTCCGCCACGGCTCTTTTCCTGCGCTGCGGCTAGCCAGCGGCGCAGGCGGCCGTCCGTGCGCTTGTCGCCGGCCAGCGGCGCGTACAGCGTGGGGTGGTCCAGCATCAGTGCGGGCACCAGCTCATCCAGCGCGTCGATGGGGTGGGCGTCGTCAAAGCCGAAGTAGGCCGCGGCAGCCTCGGGGCCGAAGCGCTTGCCTTCCCAGAGTTCATGCTCGACGTGGCGCGGCCGGCAAAACAGCACGGCCCGGTCCGTGGCGCCGGCAACCAGCACCAGCCACGCGTCCGGTTCGGTAAAGCCTGTCAGATAGAAGAAATCGCTGTCGTGCCGGTAGGGGTACTCCGCGTCACGGTTGCGGATGGCTTCCTGCGCCGTCGCCAGGATCGCGATGCCGCCTCCTGCTGCGCGCATGCGCTCCATCAGGCGCTGGCGCCGCGCGGCGAAAGGGGCGATGTCGTCGGGAGGCAGGCTCATGGCGGGCGGGTCGGGGCGGGCGCCCCGGCAAGGGAAAAAGATGGGGCCTACTTTACCCGCCATCCCGCGAATGCAACACCCCGGCAGCGAATCCGCGAGGGCGGCGCGGTGATGACTGGACGGCGCGCGAACCGCTGCTACAATCGCCGCTCTGTCATTGGGGAGTAGCCATCCTTTTCCCCTAAAGGAGTCAGCGTCAACAGACTTGGTGGTTCAGTGCTGCGGAGCAGCCGCTAGAACCCCATGGCGCTGACGGCACCCACGTCCGGCTTGCCGCCGCGTGGATCAGCCAGGCGAGACCTTTGGCCGCGTAGCGTTCACCCTTGGCCGGGCGAGCCGCTGCGTCGCGCCAATGGTATCTGCTCGTCCGGCCGCGTTCCCATGTTGCTCACCCTGTTTCTGTTCTTCCTGTCCGCGGCAGTGATCTACGTCGCGTGCGAGTTCTTCGTCAATGGCGTCGAGTGGGTCGGCCATCGCTTCCAGTTGGGCGCGACCGCCACCGGCACCGTGCTGGCGGCCTTCGGCACCGCGCTGCCGGAAAGCGCCGTCACCTTCATGGCTGTTGTCTTCGGCGATACCCCCGAGCAGAAGGACATCGGCGTCGGCGCCGCAATGGGCGGTCCCCTCGTGTTGGCCACGCTGGCCTACGCCGTGGTCGGCCTGGCCCTGTGGCGTGCGCGCCGCGGCCAACCCGCGCAGGCAGACTGTATCAACGCGGACCAGCGCCGGCTGGCCCGCGACCAGGCCTGGTTCATGGGCATCTTCATCTTCAAGGTGGGCCTGGGGCTGCTGGCCTTCGCCTGGAAGCCGTGGCTGGGCTTCGTGTTTCTGGCCACCTACGCGCTCTACATCAAGCGCGAGCTGAGCAACGACGAGGAATGCCTGGACTGCGAGGACCTCGAGCCGCTCAAGCTGCGACCCCGCGACGAGAACCCGACCATGTTCTGGGCCGCCACGCAGACCATCATGGCGCTGGTGGTGATCGCCGGCGCGTCGCACGTCTTCGTGAACCAGATCGAACTGCTCGGCATTGCGATGGGCGCATCGCCGCACGTGGCCGCGCTGCTGCTGGCGCCGGTGGCTACCGAATTGCCGGAAATCATGAACGCGCTGATCTGGGTGCGCCAGGGCAAGGAGCGTCTGGCGCTCGCCAACATCTCGGGCGCCATGATGATCCAGGCCACCATCCCCAGCGCGCTCGGCATCTTCATGACGCCGTGGGTGCTGGATGCGCCCCTGCTGGCCGCAGGTCTCTTCACCATGGTGTCCATCGGCCTGTTGTGGATGCGCTTCCGCCGCGCGGCCATGAGCGTGCCGGCGCTGTCGGCGGTGGGCGGACTGTATGCGCTGTTCGCCGGCTATCTGGGCTGGCACTTCTACGCCTGAGCGCAGTTGCCGGGCAGGCCTCTCCGTGCCTGTCCGGCTTTGCTTCATTTGTGTGTCAAAAGTGCGTCAGACCCTTGTCCATCAGTACAAACCCGCGTAAACTCGCCGTGTTTTCCATCCCAGGAGTTGTCTTCGTGAATACCGATTCCGGCGAAAGTTGTCGATCTTGCATCGACGTCGCTGTCTGACAGGATCCACGCAGAACTCCGTCTGCCGCATCCTGTCATTCAGGTTGCGGTGTATCCCAAGCGCCAGGCATCAGCCCGGCCCATAGTGCAGGCCTACGGTCTGCCGGGACTCCCCCCGACATAAACCGCCAGAACCGCCGCTAGTCGCAGCGCCAGCGTTCGTGCACGTTCGTCGTGCCCGCCGCAAGGGCGTTGTCCGGCTGCGCTCGTGTTCGCGATCACGCTCCGCCTTCTTGTCATGGAGGTCGTTATGCGTTTCTTCGACTTGTTCCTGCGCCGCGCTGGCGTGGACCGTGCCACCGCCCTGGGCCGCCGTCGCGGCACGTCCCGGCTGACGGTGATCTGTCCTCGCGGTGAGCTCGGCGCCCTGCGCAAGCAGATCTGCCTGGACTTCAGCGCCGCCGGCCTGGATGTCGCGCAAGTGCAGATCGATCAAGGCCAGGAGCCGGATCTCGCATCGGCTTGCATCACCGTCAATTGCCCCCCGGAGCTGCGGGCGGAACTGATGACGCAAGCGCGCCGTCTGAGCGCCAATCCTGCTGTCCGTCACGTGCATTTCGGCGCGCAGGCCGCATTGGCCTGATCGCGCCTTTTCTTTCAACCCAGGAGAAATCATGCCTAGCGCCTTAGACCCAGAGCCTCGATTGCGCCCTGTGCGCGGCTCCGGCATGCCTATCTGACCCGTCATCTCCCTGCGAGCCGACTGGCCGGATAGACATCCCGGTCCGTACGGAACCCGCAGGCTGGAATCCCCGGCCCAGCACGCGCCCTGCGCGCCCCGGCGCCCGGTCCTGATTCCACCGCCCGCTCCCTTTCCGTTTTCCGCACCCGGCGCGCCATAGACGCGATCCGGACACCGGCAACATTGCTCCGGCGCCTGCGCACGCCCGTCAGTGGCGGTCTCACGGCATTTCCTCGGAAACGCCGCGGCCCGCTGCTGCCCGCGCGCGGCCGCCGCCGGCAGGGTAGTCCGTGTCTCCCGCAACAACTTTAATAAATGCGGAGCACTCCCATGTTTGCTTTCCTGAAGTCCTTTTTTTCTTCCGCTGCGCGTCTGCGCCGCACCGGCCGGCACTTTCGCCGCGCCCCCATTCTCGAGCAAGGCGGGGATCAGGCCGCGGCATCGTCCGAAGCCGCCCGCCGCGCCAGCCAGCGTATGGTCGAGACGTCCCGGCTCGGTTTCGATTCGCTGTTCGAGCGGTTCGGCAGCGGCTGGGGCGGCCTGTCCGACGCCCAGGCGCTGGCCGCGCGCGAACGCCACGGCGCCAACGAGGTCGACCACGAAAAACCGCTGTCCTGGCCAGCGCACCTGTGGCTGTCGTACCGCAATCCGTTCAATCTGCTGCTGACCGCGCTTGCCGTGCTGTCGTGGCTGACCGACGTGCGCATGGCCGCGCCCGAGGAACAGTCCTGGACGGCCGTCGCAATCATCGGTTCGATGGTGGTGATCTCGACGGTGCTGCGCTTCGTGCAGGAGCAGCGCTCGAACCGCGCCGCCGAAGCCCTGAAGGCGATGGTGCGCAACACCGCGACGGTGCTGCGCAGCGATGCCGGAGCGCCGGCCGCCGGATCGCCGGCCGCCGGATCACCGGACGCGGGCAATGGCCGGCGCTTCTTCGGCGCGGCCCTGCATGCCACCGGCTCGCTACAGCGCGAAGTGCCGCTGGCCGACCTGGTGCCCGGCGACGTGGTGCTGCTGTCCGCCGGCGACATGGTCCCCGCCGATTGCCGCATCCTCAACGCCAAGGACCTTTTCGTTGCGCAGGCCGCGCTGACGGGCGAATCGCTGCCCGTCGAAAAGCACATGTCCCCGCGTGAGCAATCGGCCAATGCCCTTGAGCTCGAAAACATCGCCTTCATGGGCACCAACGTGGTCAGCGGGGCGGGCAGCGCGCTGGTGGTGGCCACCGGCTCGGACACGTACTTCGGCCAGTTGGCGGGCCGCGTCACGCAGACCTCCCGCGCGCCCACGCAGTTTCAGCAGGGCATCAACCGCGTGAGCTGGATTCTGATCCGCTTCATGCTCGTCATGGCGCCGGTGGTGATGCTGATCAACGGCTTCACCAAGGGCGACTGGCTCGAAGCGCTGCTGTTTGCGCTGGCCATCGCGGTGGGACTGACGCCTGAAATGCTGCCCATGATCGTCACCGCGACGCTCGCCAAGGGCGCCGTGCGCATGTCGCGCCGCAAGGTCGTGGTCAAGCGCCTGGATGCGATTCAGAACCTGGGCGCCATGAACGTGCTGTGCACCGACAAGACCGGCACGCTGACGCAGGACCGCATCGTGCTCGAGCGCCATACCGACGTCTATGGCGCGGCCAGCGACGACGTGCTGGCGTACGCGTATCTGAACAGCTACTACCAGACGGGCCTGAAGAACTTGCTGGACGTGGCGGTGCTGGAGCATGCCGAGGTCGCGCGCAGCCTGGATCTGGCGGGCCGTTACCGCAAGATCGACGAGATTCCGTTCGACTTCTCGCGCCGCCGCATGTCCGTCGTGGTGAACGAGACCGAGAACGGCCGCGACCACCACGAACTGATCTGCAAGGGGGCGCTCGAGGAAATGCTCTCGGCCTGCACGCGGCTGCGCGTGGGCAACGAGGTGCATCCGCTGACCGACGCCCGCCGCGCCGATATCCGCCGCGTGACCGCCGGGCTGAACCGAGACGGTCTGCGTGTCATCGCGGTGGGCGTCAAAGAGTTGCCGCCCACGCAGCAGGCCTACGGCGTCGCGGACGAATCCGATCTGGTGCTGGTGGGGTACATCGCCTTCCTGGATCCGCCCAAGGAGTCGACGGGACCCGCGCTGGCCGCGCTGAAGGACTCGGGCATCGAGGTCAAGGTGCTGACCGGCGACGTTGAACTGGTCACGCGCAAGGTCTGCCGCGAAGTGGGACTGGACGTGCGCAAGGTGTACCTGGGCGCCGAGATCGAGGCGATGGACGACGAGGCGCTTGCCGCGGCCGTGCACGAGGCCAACGTGTTCGCCCGCCTGTCGCCCATCCACAAGGAACGCATCGTGCGCAGCCTGCGCGCGCAGGGCAACACGGTGGGCTTCATGGGTGATGGCATCAATGACGCGCCGGCGCTGCGGGCAGCCGACGTGGGCATCTCGGTGGATTCGGCGGTGGATATCTCGAAGGAGGCCGCCGACATCATCCTGCTGGAAAAGAGCCTGATGGTGCTGGAGGACGGCGTGATCGAAGGCCGCAAGACCTTCTGCAACATGCTCAAGTACCTGAAGATGACGGCCAGCTCGAACTTCGGCAACGTGTTTTCGGTGCTGGTCGCAAGCGCCTTCCTGCCGTTTCTGCCGATGCTGCCGATCCACCTGCTGCTGCAGAACCTGATGTACGACATCTCGCAGACAGCGATCCCGTTCGACAACGTCGACGAGGAACTGCTGAAGCAGCCGCAGCGCTGGGATCCGGACGGCCTGGGCCGCTTCATGGTGTTCTTCGGCCCGATCAGCTCGATCTTCGATATCGCCACCTATGCTGTCATGTGGTATGTATTCCAGGCGAATGCGCCCGAGCACCAGACGCTCTTCCAATCCGGCTGGTTTGTCGAAGGCCTGTTGTCGCAGACGCTTATCGTGCATATGATCCGCACGCGCCGGATTCCCTTCCTGCAAAGCCGCGCCTCATGGCCGCTGATGGGCATGACGCTGATGGTGATCGCGCTGGGCCTTGTACTGCCGTTCTCGCCGTTGGCGGAATACTTCCAGCTGCAGGCGCTGCCCTGGAGCTACTTCCCCTGGCTCGTCGGCATCCTGCTCGGGTATTGCGTGCTGACGCAGGCGCTGAAGGGTTTCTGGGTGCGCCGCTACGGTTGGCAGTAGGCTGATGCAACCGGCGGCGGGCTCGACCCGCCGCCAACGCAAGGAAAGAGCATGAGAATTGCATTTTGCGCCGCATTCGCGGCGGCCGGCCTGATTCCGCCCTGTACCGCGCTGGCCGCGGACGCCGGGACCGGGCTGCAACTCTATGGCGTGGTGGACGCGGGCGTTGCGGTGACCCGGGTGTCAGGGCAGGGCAGTCACAGCGGCCTGTTGAACGGCGGGCTGACGGATTCGCTCTGGGGGCTGCAGGGGGCGGAAGACCTGGGCAGCGGTTGGGCCGCCAACTTTCAATTGGAAAGCGGTTTCGATCCGTCCAGCGGCGCCGCGGCCGATGGCAGCCGCCTCTTCAACTATGGCGCCTGGGTCGGCCTGGCCCATGCGGACTATGGCGACCTGCGGTTTGGCCGCCAGTACACCGTTGGCCAGACCTACGGCGACGCGCTGGAGATCGCCTCCTGGAAGGACATGGGCATGGGCGCCACCTTCAAGGCGTCCGACAACTACCAGTTCAGCAACATGGTGAACTGGTATTCGCCGCAGTGGCGCGGTTTCCAGGCCGGAATCGGATACGCCTTCGACGCCGATGGGCAGGACAACTTCCGCACCAACCAGAACACTCGGGCAATCAGTGTGGGCCTGAAGTATGAGGACGGTCCGCTGCTGGCCGTGGCGACCTGGGAACAACTGCGCCTGGCCGACCCGCCCGCGGCGGCCGAGGGGCGTCCGCAGGCGGTGCAGCTGGGCGCCTCGTATGACTTCGACGTGGCCAAGGTGTCGGTGGCGTGGTCGCGCCAGCGCAACGGTTACGTGGGACTGGACGGCGGCGATCCGGATGGCTTGGGCGTCGGACTGGGTCCGGCGGCCTTCGTGCAGGGCGGCACGGTCGATGCCTGGCTGGTCGGGGTCAGCGTGCCCGCCGGGCCGGGCGCGGTGTTGGTGCAATGGTCCCTGGCCAAACCCGACTGGCGTTGGGCCAATGGCATGACGGCGCGCAATGCGCAGGTCGCGACGCTGGGCTATACCTACGACCTGTCCCCACGCACGACCCTCTACGCCTTTGCCGGCTACGCGACGAACTACACGCTGGACAACCAGTTCGATCCCGGTAATTCCCACACCACGCGCATCGGCACGGGCGTGTCGCACCGTTTCTGACGCGTTCCTCCCCCGGCGGCGCCCGGCAGCGGACAACGGCGGGGTCTACTACAATCGCCTGAGATCGGCGCCCGGCGCGCTGGTCCTTGTCTTCGCGTCGTTTCTCGGATGGCCCGCATGGATAGTCTCGAATGGCTCGTACCCTGGGAGTTCTCTCCCACGCTGGTGGCTTCCTTCCTGGTGGCCATCGTGCTGTTCGTACGCGGCCAGCGGGTCCACCACGTCACGCGTGCGCGCAACATTCTGTTCTGGACGGGGATGGTCCTGCTGTACCTGTCCCTGCACACCCGCCTCGACTATTACGCCGAGCGCATGTTTTTCATTCATCGCATCCAGCATCTGGTCCTGCATCATCTTGGACCGCTGCTCGTCATGGCGGCCTTCCCCGGACAGGTGATGCGGGCGGGCCTGCCGATGCAGTGGCGCGTGCGGCTGCGCGACTTCCTGCGCACGGGCACGGGCCGCGCCACGGTGGCCGTGCTGACCAACAAGATTTTCGTGCCGGCCCTCTTCGTTTTCCTCGTGCTGGTCTGGCTGATCCCGTCGGTGCAGTTCTATTCGATGCTGGATTGGCGCCTGTACCGGCTCATGAACTGGTCGGTGGTGATCAGCGGCTTCATGTACTGGAACCTGATCCTGGACCGCCGTCCCGCGCCCCCGGCGGCCATGTCGCCCGGCGGACGCGTGATCTCGCCCGTGGCGACCATGCTGCCGCAGATGGTCGCGGGCGCCGTCATCGCCTTCACGGAAAGCGACATCTACCCGCTCTTCGAACTGTGCGGCCGGGCCATCGCCATGTCGGCGCAGACCGATCAGACGATCGGCGGGCTGACGATGTGGATCCCCGCCGCGCTGGTGGAAGTGATCGGCCTGATGGTGGCATTGGGAACGCTGATGCGGCTTTCCGCCAAGGGACGCCTGCGCAAGGCGGATCGCGATGCGCGCGCGCGCGCCAAGTCCGGCGCGGCGCTATCGTCGTAAGCCCGGCCGGGAATGCCGCGCTGATTGGCGCATTCCCGTCGGGCCGTGCCGGTCATTCCGGCAGCAGGCCGTGATACTTCTTGCCCAGCGCCACGGTGGCCTGGAACATGCCCGCCTTGTTGCCGCAGTCGTAGCGCACGCCGTCGAAGCGATGCGCATAGACCTCGCGCTCGCGCATCAGCGAGGCGATGCCGTCGGTCAACTGGATCTCGTTGCCCGCGCCCATCTTGGTCGAGCGCAGGTGGTCGAAGATTGCGGCTTCCAGCACATAGCGGCCCACAACAGCGAGCGTCGACGGTGCGGCCTCCGGGTCCGGCTTTTCGACGATGTGCGTGACGCGCTCGGTGCGGCTGTCCGCCGGCGTCTCGCCGGTATGGGTGGCCACGATGCCGTACTTGCGCGTGTCGGCGCGCGGCACGTCCTGCACGCCCAGCACGCTGGCGTTGCGCGCCACGGCCACATCCACCAGTTGCTTCATCGCAGGCGTATTGGCGTCGATCAGGTCGTCGGCCAGCAGTACGGCAAAGGGTTCATCGCCCACTGCGGGCGCGGCCGACAGCACGGCGTGGCCGAGGCCCAGCGGGGCCGACTGGCGGATATAGAGGCAATTGACGTGCGCGGGTAGAATGCCCCGCACCATTGCCAGGAGTTCATGCTTGCCCTTGCTCTCCAGGTCGGTTTCGAGCTCGGGCGCGGAATCGAAATGGTCCTCGATGGCGCGCTTGTTGCGGCCGGTCACGAAGATGAGATCAGTGATGCCGGCGGCGACGGCCTCTTCCACCGCGTATTGAATCAGGGGCTTGTCGACCACGGGCAGCATTTCCTTGGGCATCGCCTTGGTGGCGGGCAGGAAGCGTGTACCCATGCCGGCGACAGGGAAAACGGCTTTACGGACGGGACGCATTGATACCTCGTTGAGGATTCGATGAAACATTTTAAGCTCATCGCTATCATAGGCTTATGAACCGCAGGAACATGCCATCCATTTGCTCGATTGCGAAACGGGGCGCGATCGCTAGCCTTTGCGCGGCGCTCGCCATTCCCGTTGCTCCCGTCACTGCGTGGGCGCAGCCCGTCGGGTTGCCTTCCATGGGCGCCGCCTCGTCGTCCGACCTGTCGCCCATGCTGGAGCGCACGCTGGGCGAAGCCATCATGTCGCAGGGCCGGCGCGATCCCACTTACATCGACGACTCCGAACTCAGCCAATACCTCACGACGATGGGGCGCAAACTGGCGCAGTTTGCGCCGGGCGGCGTGCCCGAGGTCGAGATGTTCGGCGTGCGCGATCCCGAAATCAACGCATTTGCGATGCCGGGCGGCTTCATTGGAATCAACACGGGTCTGATCGTGTCGTCGGCCAGCGAGTCCGAACTTGCGGCCGTGGTCGCCCACGAAATCGGCCACGTCGTGCAGCGCCACATTGCGCGCGGCATGACCCAGCAGAATCAGAACGGCATGCTCATGCTGGCCAGCCTGGCGGGCGCGTTGCTTGCGGCGCTGGCGGGCGGCGGCGGCAATCTTTCCATGGGCGTGGCCGCCTTCGGCCAGGCGGCGGCCATCAACCGGCAGTTGGGCTTTTCGCGCGACGCCGAACGCGAGGCCGATCGCGCCGGCCTGCAGATGCTGACCAAGGCCGGCTACGACGCCGCCGGCATGTCGCAGATGTTTGCGCGGCTGATGAACGCTTCGCGCCTGAACGAAGGCGCGGGCGGCGGCTCGTGGGCCAGCACCCACCCGCTGTCGATCGAGCGCATGTCCGACGTGCAGAACCGCGCCCGCGCGCTGCCGGCAACGCGCCATCTGGATAGCGACGACTTCTGGTACATCCGCGCCAAGATGCGCGTGGTGCAGGGCCGCGATACGGTGGGCCTGCGCACCGCCGGACAGCAATTGCAGGACGAGGCCCAGGCTCTCTCGGGCGTGCGGCAGTCTGCCGCCTATTACGGACTGTCCCTGCAGAACTATCAGCGCAACAATCTTGCGGAAGCGGAACGCTATTGGAATCTGGCGTCCGCCGATGGGCGCAGTTCGCCCCAGTTGGCGAAGCTGGGCGTGGACATCGCGTTGGCGCGTAAGGATTTCCCGCAGGCGCTGTCACTGGCCCAGGCGGGCACCAAGCGCTATCCGGACCACCGGGCGCTGGGCATCGCGTACGCGCAGGCGCTGCAGGGCAATGGCCGGCACGCCGAGGCGCAGGACTACCTGCGCGCCAAGATCAAGCAATGGGGTAGCGACGAGCCCAGCCTTTACCAGATGCTGGCGCAAAGCGAAGAGCGCAACGGCAAGCCCGTACAGGCGCGCCGCGACCTCGCGCGTTATTACGTCATGACGGGCGCGTACGCCGCCGCCGAATCGCAGCTGCAACAGGCGCGCGGTCTGTCCAAGGACTTCTACGAGCAGTCGCAGATCGACGTGCAGATCAAGGAAGTGAAGGACAAGCTGGCTGAAGAGCGCCAGCTGCTCGAGCGCTTCAAGTCGGGCTGACAGGCGCTCAGAGACCCGTTTCGAAGAACCGCCCCAGGCGCTGCGGCAGCCAGTTCAGATGCCCAGGAAAGCTGCCTGTCGGAAAGCCTGCGTGCCCGCCATCGGAAGGCTGGTGCAGCAGGATGCCCGGCGCGCACTCGTCAGGTTTCGGCAGCGAAGCGGCAGGAATGAAGGGATCGTTGCGCGCGTTCAGCACCAGCGTCGGCACGGCGATCTTGGGCAGCCACGGCTTGCTGGAGGCGCGCGTCCAGTAGTCCAGCGCATTGCGAAAGCCGTGCATCGGCGCGGTATAGGTATCGTCGAACTCGCGCAGGTCGTGCGCGTGCGCGATCCGCATGACGTCGATGGACCCCGGAAACCGGTGCGCCTTTTCCAGAACCTTGTGCTTGAGCGTCTTCAGAAAGTGCGCCGTATATACGCGGCGGTTGAAGATGCCGGTGGATAGCGTCTTGCCGCAGGCGACCAGATCCAGCGGCGCCGACACGCCGGCGCAGGCGGTGAGCCACGTGGTGTCTTCCTGGTGTTCCCCCAGGTACTTCAGCAGCGCGTTGCCACCCAGCGATACGCCAACGGCATGCCAGCGCGCGTGGGGAATGCGCTGGCGCACGGTGTTCAGTAGAAATCCGACCTCGGCCGAGTCACCCGAGTAATACGCGCGGGCCAGCCGGTTGGGCACGCCGGAGCAACCCCGGAAATGCGCGATGACCACGATCCACCCGCGCGCCCGGAAGTAATGCGCGACGGACTGCGCATAGCGGCTGTTGCTGCCGCCCTCCAGGCCGTGGAACAGGATCAGGGCAGGGGTGTCGGGCGTTTGCGGCAGCGACTTCCAGTCTGCGTCCGTCATCCAGCGCGCCGCGGCGGTCTTGCCATTGCCGACCGGACGCTGGCCGCTTACCGGCGCGCCGTCGGCGGCCTTGTGCGGAAACAGACCGGGGCCTGTCCAGTCGAAGTCGACGAAGTCCGTATCGGGCGTGTCGACGCGATCGCGCACGAACGCGATGCGGTGATACTGCGCGAACAGGGCGGCGTAGACCGTCTGGCTGTCGCCCCCGGGAAGCCAGGGCGGGACAGGGCAGGGCGTTGTGTCAAGACGAGCAGCGGCCAACTGGGAATCCACCGCGTTCAATGAAGCATGTCGGGCACGTCGTGCAGGTCGAGCACCCCGGCTTCCGAGGGCGCCTGCGAGGCATGGTGCATGACCATGCGCCAGCCCGTGGGGCCCTTGTGGTAGATGTTGGTGGCGTAGCAGTTGGCGAACTGCGTGCCCTCACGCGTGCGCACCGCCACCTGTTCGACCAGGACATGCACCGCGCACATCATGCTGAGCATGACGAGCGGGCGCAATGGACGCACATGCAACGGACCGTTGGACAGCACCTGTTGCCAGGACTCGTGCACCGCGGAATGGCCGACGACGCGCAGCCCTCCCGGATGGATGCATACGACTTCCTCGTCGTCGGCCCAGACCTGCATCAGGCGGACGGCGTCCGCCTGCTCAAGGGCTTCGTAGAACGCGTGTTCTGCTTCTTCGGGCGTGGCGAACATGGCTGCTGAAACGGTTAAGCGTGTTATGGGGCGGTGCCGCTCAATGGTGGCCGTGCAACACCGTGCCGGCCTTCAGGCGGTACTCGGCGCCACAGTAGGCGCAGCTTGCGGAACCGGTGCGGGCCACGTCCAGGAAGACGCGGGGGTGCATGCTCCAGAGCGGAGCCTTGGGGCCGGGACAGAACACGGGAAGGTCTTCGGCGCCGACCTCGATGACTTCGTTAGCGCGGGAGACGGCGGCCGGGGCAGCAGCGGTCATGGATATTCCTGAAAAAAGAACCGATAGACGGCAGGTTGAAACAATGATGCGGTCTTGCTGGGCAAAAGCGCGCCAATCAGAATTGAGAATCAGACTTTACTTAGCCAGTGATGGTACTTCGGGTTGCGGCCATTCACCACGTCAAAAAACGCGTTCTGCAATAGTTCGGTGACTGGGCCGCGCCGGCCCGAGCCGATCTGGCGGTTGTCGACCTCGCGGATGGGCGTGACTTCAGCGGCCGTGCCGGTGAAGAACGCCTCGTCCGCGATGTAGACGTCGTCGCGGGTGAGCCGTTTGGTCACCACGCGCAGGCCGAGGTCGGCCGCCAGGGCGTGAATGGTCGAGCGGGTGATGCCGGTCAGGGCGGAGGCGATCTCGGGTTCGCAGAGCACCCCGTCCTTGACCAGAAAAAGATTTTCGCCGGAGCCTTCGGCCACGAAGCCGTCGGTGTCCAGCAGCAGGGCCTCGTCGTAGCCGTCCTGCAGGGCTTCGGTATTGGCCAGGATGGAATTGGCGTAGGTGGTGGCGACCTTGGCGCGCGGCATGGTGACGTTCACGTGCTGGCGCGCAAACGACGACACCTTCACGCGAATACCGCTGGACAGCGCCTCTTCGCCCAGATAAGCGCCCCAGGGCCATGCCGCGATGGCCACGTGCACCCGGGCGCCCTTGGGCGACACACCCATTTTTTCGGGGCCGTAGAACACGAGGGGGCGCAGGTAGCCGGATTCAAGCTGGTTGTCGCGCACGACCGTCCGCTGTGCCTCGTTGATCGTGTCGCGATCGAACGGCATGGGGATCTGGTAGATGTGCGCAGAATTGAAGAGCCGGTTGGTGTGGTCTTCGAGGCGGAAGATAGCCGTGCCGAGGGTGGAGTTGTAAGCGCGCACGCCTTCGAAGACGGACAGCCCATAGTGCAGCGAATGCGTCAGGACATGCGTCGTCGCGTCTCGCCATGGGACGAGCTTGCCGTCATACCAGATGAAACCGTCGCGGTCAGCCATCGACATGGTCTTCTCCACACAGTGCGCACCAAACCTGCCGCCGCGCGCCAGGCCATGGGGGCCAAGAATCTCGAGGGCGCTATTGTATCAAGCAGCGAGGTTACAATACGGGCCTATTCGCGCAGTTCATTCCCATCGAGTATCCATGTCGTCCTGCCTGAATCGCCAGGGGCCAGCCGTTGTCCTCTGAATCCGCGCTTCCTGAATCCGAAGACCCAGCCCTGGTCCGCCAGGAACGCGTGACCGCCTTCCGTGCCGGCGTTCACGCCATCGTGCCCGCCCTGATCGCCACCGCGACCTGGGGATTGGTGACCGGTGTGGCGATGGTCAAGTCCGGACTGACGGAATCCATGGCGCTCGCCATGACGCTGCTGCTGTACGCCGGCTCGGCCCAGCTCACCTCATTGCCGCTCATCGCCGCCGGCGCGCCGCTGTGGCTGATCTTCGCCGCCGGCTGCGTCGTGAATCTGCGCTTCATCATCTTCGGCGCCGCCCTGCAGCCCTACTTCCGCCACCTGTCGTGGCCCAAGCGCCTGGGACTCGGCTATTTCACAACCGACATGGGCTTCGTGCTGTTCATGCCCCGTTTTGGCGATTCTGTCGAACGCGGCACCCGCGAGCAGCTCTGGTTCTTCCTGGGTTCCATCGTGCCGGGCTGGCTGGTCTGGCAGTCGTCGTCGATCATCGGCATCTACCTGGGCGCGCAGGTCCCCACCGATTGGTCCCTGGATTTTGCCGCCGTGCTGGCGCTGCTGGCCATCACGGTGCCGCTGGCCAGTTCCAAACCGATGCTGGTGTCGATGCTGGCCGCCGGTGTTGTCGCCTGGGTGGGGCAGGCAATGCCCCTGCGTCTCGGGCTGGCTGCGGCGGTGATCTCCGGTGTCATCGCCGGCATGTGGGCCGAACGCTTCTTCAAGGCGCGTCCATGACAAATTGGTCCTGGGAACTCTACGTCTATTCCGCCATCCTCCTGCTTGCCCTGTGCAGCGTATTGACGCGCGCCGGGTTCATGCTGTTTGGCGATTACATTCCGCTGTCCGACAATGTGCGCCGCGCCTTGCGCTACGCACCCGCCGCGGCGCTCACTGCCATCGTGGTTCCCGATCTGCTGCCCTGGAAAGCCGGGCTGGGCCCCGTCTTCGACTACAAGCTGGTCGCCGGGCTCGTCGCCATCCTGGTGTTCCTGCGCACCCGCAGCGCGGTGCTCGTGATCGTGGTCGGCATGCTGGTGCTCTGGGGTTTGCGCTGGCTGGCCAGCTGACGGCCGCGAATCGAGGGTCGAGTCGTCCATCTGGTGGACACTTCGGGCACTTTTTTTGCCTCGGTGGGCCGTTGGATCGTGCTGCTGACCGGCCCTCAAACACACCCTTTGACCGTGTGGTAAGGCGGCTGCGCTAAAATTCATCAATCCACAGCAATCCGGGCCTGGTACTGCCCTCATAAGTATCGAATCCAGCATGGATGCCCCGATGCCTTATGTAGCAGTGCATGCAGCACTCTCGTTTTGTTCTTTTTCACTGGTCCCGGTACTTGCCTAACCCCTGATGACTGAATCCACTCAAACCGCAGCACCCACCGCTGACGCGCCCGCGCCGACGTTCGACGATTTCGGATTGCACCCCCTGTTGTTGCAGTCCATCGCCGAAACCGGCTACACCACCCCCACGCCCATTCAGGCGCAGGCCATTCCCGTCGTGGTGTCGGGTCGTGACGTCATGGGCGCCGCGCAGACCGGCACCGGCAAGACGGCGGCCTTCACGGTGCCGATCCTGCACCGTCTCATGCCGCTGGCCAACACCAGCGCCTCGCCCGCCCGGCATCCGGTGCGCGCGCTGATCCTGGCGCCCACGCGTGAACTGGCGGACCAGGTCTTCGAGAGCGTCAAGCGCTACAGCAAGAAGACGCCGCTGCGTTCGGCCGTCGTGTTCGGTGGCGTGGATATCGGTCCGCAGAAAGAAGCGCTGCGCCGCGGCTGCGAGGTGCTGGTCGCCACGCCGGGCCGCCTGCTCGACCACGTCGAACAAAAGAACGTGAACCTCAGCCAGGTCGGCATCCTGGTGCTGGACGAAGCGGACCGCATGCTCGACATGGGTTTCCTGCCGGACCTCGAACGCATCATCCGGCTGCTGCCCGCGCAGCGCCAGGGTCTCCTGTTCTCGGCCACGTTCAGCAACGAAATCCGCAAGCTGGGCCGTTCGTACCTGAACCAGCCTGTGGAAATCGAAGTGGCGGCGCGCAACGCCACCGCGACGACCATCACCCAGATCGCCTACAAGATGACCAGCGACGCCAAGCGCGCCGCCGTCGTGCATCTGGTGAAGTCCCGCGGCCTGAATCAGGTCATCGTTTTCTCGAACACCAAGATCGGCACCGCGCGCCTGGCGCGCGACCTCGAACGCGACGGCGTCAAGGCGGAATCGATTCACGGCGACAAAACCCAGGCCGACCGCATGAAAGCGCTGGAAGCCTTCAAGGCGGGCGAGCTCGAAGTGCTGGTCGCAACCGACGTGGCCGCGCGCGGCCTGGATGTGGCGGGCGTGCCGTGCGTCATCAACTACGACTTGCCGTACAACGCTGAAGACTACGTGCACCGCATCGGCCGCACGGGCCGCGCGGGTGCGTCGGGCGAAGCCATTGCCCTGTTCACCGCTGACGAAGAGCGTTTCCTGCTCGACATCGAAAAGCTCATCAAGCGCGAAGTGCCTCGTGGCACGCTCGACGTGCCGGCCGATCTGATCGCCCGCAGCCATCGCCGTAGCGACGGCGGGTCGCATTCGCGCGAAGGGCGCGAGAGCGGTCGCGAAAGCCGCGGCGACCGTGGCGATCGCGGCCGTTCTTCGGACCGCCGCTCCAGCCACCATGGCGGCGGCTCGCGCCAACCGGTGGACGACTTCTTCCTGAAGCCTTACGAGCCCTCGACGACTGCCGCGCCGGCCGAAGAACAGGATTCGCGCAGCAATGCCGCACCGTCGTCGGCGCCCAAGCGCCAGCTTGCCGTCCTGCTCGGCGGCAGCCGCAAGCCCTGATCGCACGCGACACCGGTCGCCGGTCCGCGGACCGCAAAAAAACCCGCAAGGCCTTCAGGCGTTGCGGGTTTTTTGTTGGGCGCGCCGCGATGTCAGGCGGCCAGCAATCGCGGCAGATCGGGTAGGGCGGTAGTCACGGCCGCGCTGTCTTCGTCAAGGCTTTCCAGCAGGCGCTCCAGGTGGCCGATATGCGGCAGCATGGGGCCGTAGAACACGACACGATCGCCGATCTGCACCAGCAGCGTAGGGAAGTTTTCGACGTCCACGTCGCCCAGCAATTCAGCGTGATCCTCGATGTCGACCCAGGCAAAGACGTGCTGCGGCAAGGCGCTGGCCAGGGCCTGCAATTTGGGCTTGTATTCCTCGCAGGTGTCGCACCAGGCGGCGCAGAAACAGGCGATGAGCCAGGTGTTGGGCGAAGCGCCCAGCCGCGCGCGCAGCGGGGCAAGATCGGTACCGGGAGTAAGCAGAGACATGTGAGCGGATCGGGGCGGGTTTGACTATCATACCCGGGTTGTTCACCCCTCAATTTGATTGCCATGACCGTCCTGCGTACTGATCCGCCCACCCCCGGAAACGGCCGCCTGTCTGGCGCCGGCGCGGGCGCCGTAAGCGTGGGGCAGGCGTTCAAGCGCGC
The DNA here is from genome assembly GCF_002418565.1 of Achromobacter sp. UBA5777. NCBI lineage: Bacteria > Pseudomonadati > Pseudomonadota > Betaproteobacteria > Burkholderiales > Alcaligenaceae > Achromobacter > Achromobacter sp. UBA5777. Next base: position 19,220 of record NZ_DIEJ01000038.1, read on the forward strand.
GCTCGTGTCGCAGTGCCACCCGACCATGCTGTTCGCGGTGCTGCTGCCTTTCCTGATCGCCCTTGTTGGCGCCATCCTGCTGCTCTGGTTTTTCTGGACGCCTCTGACCGACTGGCTGCGCACCGAGGTGTCGCAATGGGACGTCGTCAATCGCGTCGACCAATGGTTAGTCGCGGTCGGCCTGTTCTCGCTCAAGATCTGGCTGATTCCGGTCATCGCCGCGGCCATCCTGTTGCCGGTGTCCGGCATCCTGGGGTTGGCCATCGCCGCCGTCTTCGTCATGCCGCTGGTGCTGCGTCACGTCGGTCAGCGCGAATACGCCGCGGTGGGCCGCCGCGGCAAGTTCTCCACCGCGGTCAGCGTGTGGAACGCCGTGTGGGTGTCCGCGGCGTTCGCCGCGGGGTGGGTGCTGACGCTGCCGCTCTGGCTCGTGCCGCCCATGGCCATCGTGCTGTCCATCTTCTGGTGGGCCTTCGCGTTTTCGCGGATGATGCGCGTCGATGCGATCGTCGAGCACGCCAGCCCGGATGAACGCAAACTGATCCTCGAACGGAACAACGGCGGCTTCTGGACCATCGGTCTGATTTGCTCGTTACTGAACCTGCTGCCGCCCGCGTGGATTATCCTGCCGGTGTTTTCCGCGCTGGTCTACGCGCACTACGGCCTGGAAGCTCTCAAGCGCCTGCGGCAGGACCGCGTCATCGACGTCTGATCGGCGTCTTCTCTTATCAATGGAATCGGACATGGCTGCAGAACCCACCGCCCGCCGTATCGGCCTCATCATCGTTGGCGATGAAATCCTGTCGGGACGGCGCCAGGACAAGCATTTTTCCAAGATCGTCGAAATGCTGGGCGCGCGCGGCATGCACCTGAGCTGGGCCGAATTCCTGCCTGACGAGCGCGACCGTCTGGTCGACGCCTACAAGCGCAGCTTCGCCAGTGGCGACGTCGTGTTGTCGTGTGGCGGCATCGGCGGCACGCCCGACGACCATACCCGCCAAGCCGCGGCCGCTGCGCTTGGCCTGCCGCTGGCACTGCATCCCGAAGCCGAGGAGGCCATCGCATTGCGCACGCGCGAAATGGCGGAAAAGGGGCAGGGCACCGCCGACATGAGCGCGCCGGAAAACCAGCAGCGGCTGCAGATGGGCATGTTCCCCGAAGGCTGCGAGATCGTCCCCAATCCCTACAACCGGATCCCGGGCTTCTTCATCAAGGATCACACCTTCGTGCCGGGCTTTCCCGTCATGGCGTGGCCAATGCTGGAATGGACGCTGGATACCCGTTATCGTGCGCTGCAGCATATTCGCGCCCACGTCGAGCATTCCTTCCTGGTTTTCAGCATGCCCGAATCGCGCATCACGCCGTCGATGGTTGCTGTGGAAAGTCGTTGGCCTGACGTCCGCGCGTTCAGTCTGCCCAGCGTCGGCGAGGCGGGCGGCACACCTCACATTGAGCTGGGCGTGAAGGGCGAACCCGAGGCAGCCGCTGCGGCACTGGAATTTTTGCGCGCCGAAGTCCTGCGCCTGGGCGGCAAGCTGGCGCCCCCGGCGGCGGCCTGATTTCCATGCTGGCAGGGACCGCCGGTGGCGCCGCCTGCTCAAATACCATTTGCCAAACCGGCCGGTAAATTTCACAATACGGGATAAGAACTGTTTGCTGCATTGCCGCAACGCGTGTCTTGCGTGGCGGCGCCAGCCCAAAATTCCATGGCCCGTCTTCCCACTCCTCGCAATCCGCTGGACGCCGAAACCGAAGGCGCTTCCGCCCATCCGATCGCCATTCAGGTCATCGAACGCGCGATGCGTCTACTCGACGCCCTGGCCGCGCAACCGGATCCGGTCACGCTCAAAGAGCTGTCGGCCACCACCGGCCTGCACGCCTCCACCGCCCACCGCATCCTGAACGACCTCGTGGTCGGCCGCTATGTCGAGCGGGTCGACAACGGGTTGTATCAGCTGGGCATGCGCCTGCTGGAGCTGGGATCGCTGGTCAAGGGCCGTTTGAACGTGCGCGAGGCGGCCATTCCCGCCATGCGGTCGCTGCACAAGCTGACGGGGCAGACCATCAATCTATCTGTCCAGCAGGGCGACGAGATCGTCTACATCGACCGCGCCTGGAGCGAACGCTCCGGCATGCAGGTGGTGCGGGCCATCGGCGGCCGCGCACCGCTGCACCTGACGTCCACCGGCAAACTGTTTCTTTCCACCGGCGACACCCGCCAGGTGCGCGCCTACGCGCTGCGCACGGGGCTGGCCGGCCATACGCGCAACAGCCTGACCGATCTGGACAAACTGGAACGCGAACTGGCCCTGGTGCGCCGGCACGGCTACGCCCGCGATAACGAAGAGCTGGAGTTGGGCGTACGCTGCATCGCCGCCGGCATCTTTGACGACACCGGCAAGCTGGTGGCGGGGCTGTCGATCTCGGCGCCGGCCGAACGGCTGCAGGACGACTGGATCAAGGCGCTGGTCGAAACTGCCGCCAGCATTTCCGAAGCGCTGGGCTACGAACCCTCCGTGTCCTCGGGTTTCAACGGATTGGGTCTGGCGGCCGAAGCCATGCGGCCGTAGCTGCGGCGCTCGCCAAAAAAGAAAGCCCCCGTGAGGGGGCTTTTTTTTGGGGCCGTTGCTGCAAGAGGCGCCGCCGAAGCGGGCGGCCTCTTGAAGCGGGCTTATTGCTTCTCGATGCCGGCCTTCTTGAACAGCTCGGCCCACTGCGGGACCTGCTGCTTGACCTTGGCGGTCAGGGCGTCGGGGTTGGCTTCCGAGGTCAGCACGGTGGCGCCGAGTTGCTTCATGCGCTCCTGGAACTTGGGATCGGCCAGACCGGCCTGCAGGCTCTTGACCAGCTTGTCCACGACAGGCTTGGGCGTGCCCTTCGGCACCCACATGCCATGCCAGATGCCCACTTCAAAGCCCTTGTAGCCGGACTCGTCCATGGTCGGCAGCTTGGGCAGCGTGGGAACGCGCTTCAGGCTGGTCACGGCGTAGGCCTTCACCTTGCCGCCTTCGATCTGCTGCGTGGTGTTGGTGGTCTGGTCGCACATCAGATCGACCTGCTTGCCCAGCAGGTCGTTCATGGCGGGCGCGGTGCCCTTGTACGGGATGGTCAGCAGTTGCACGCCCAGGGCTTCCACCAGCATCGTGCCGCACAGGTGGCTGGCGGCGCCGATGCCCGCGTTGGCGAGCGAGACCTTGTCTTTGTTCTTTTTGACGTAGTCGGCCAGTTCGGCGATGGTGTTGGGCGGGAAGTCCGAGCGGGCGACGATGGTCATGGGCACGTCGACCACCAGGCCCACCGGCTCAAAGCTCGTGAAGGGGTCATACCCCGGATTCTTGTACAGCGACGGGGCGGTCGAGAAACCGGCGTGCATCAACAGGATGGAATAGCCGTCCGGCTGGGCGCGGGCGACCTGAGTGGTGCCGATGGTGCCGCCGGCGCCGCCCTTGTTTTCAACGACGACCGTCTGGCCCAGGCTCGGCCGCATGGCTTCCGCAAGGGAGCGGGCGACGTTGTCCGTCGGGCCGCCTGCCGCGAACGGCACCACCATGTTGATGGGGCGTTCCGGATATTCCGCGTGCGCGGCGCCGGCCGCGAACAGGGCACCGGCCGCGAGCAGGGCCGAAAGCGTGCGGGGAATGAAAGTCATGAGGTCTCCGATTGCAGGGTTTTGCTTGCTGCGATTAGTTATCTTTCGCTGACATATCATTGGTATTTGTCTGTCATCAGCGTGAAAACAGTGTAGAAAAGAATTGATACCGCGTCATGTCCGGTATTTCCCGAGTTCCGGGAATTCGTTGAGCAGAATCAAGCCCCGGCAGGCGGGCGCACCGTTAAAGTGCAAACACTTGTTGCGCCGCACAAAAACTGCTTGACAAGTTTTTTACCCAGTCTAGAATGGCAATTGTGCAGTGCATCAAACGGGCCGGCGGTAGCTTGTAGTACCAGTTTCCGCGCACGTTTCTTATTTCGTCGCAGACAACCATCCTTACTGCCGGACAGCCTCCGGCTACCCTGAGAGGAGCATCCTATGAGCGCAATTCCGCAACAAGTTCTGGACCGTCAAAAGGCCAGCATCAACACCATCGTGGCCGCCCAGACCGCCGTCTTCGCCGGCTTCGAAAAGCTGGTCGAACTGAACCTGAAGGTCGTGAAGGCCACCCTGGACGAAGTCGCCCAGAAGTCGCAGCAAGCCGCTGAAGTCAAGGATCCGCAGGAAGCCGCCGCGTTCGCGACGGGCCTGCTGCAACCGGGCGCCGAAAAGGCCCTGGCCTACACCAAGCACGTGTATGACATCGTTGCCGGCGTGCAAGGCAGCCTGGTCAAGCTGACCGAAGAACAGATCGCCGAAAGCCAGCAACAGCTGAGCGAAGCCGTCGACCAGTTCTCCAAGAACGCCCCGACCGGTTCCGAAAGCGCCGTCGCCCTGATCAAGTCCTCGCTGGCCACCGCGACCAGCGCCTACGATTCGATGACCAAGGCTGCCAAGCAGGCCGCTGAAGTCGCCGAGTCGAACCTGAACGCCGCCGCCAACGCGACCTTCAAGGCTGCCACGGACGCCGCCGACGCCGCGACCAAGGTTGCCGGCCGCAGCCGCCGCAGCGCCTAAGTATTTGGCGCACGGTGCTGCGCGAAGCGCAGTAATGTAGTACTGTTGAGTGACAGAGCAGAGCTGGAATTAGGGCCACCCACAGGGTGGCCCCTTTTTTTGCCTGCGTTTTTTGTCTTTATTGGCTGTCAGCGGGACGCGACGGCGCGCACGCATTCGCCCACCAGGCCGGGGCCGCGGTAGATGAGGCCCGTGTAGAGCTGCACCGCGTCGGCGCCGGCTTCCATCTTCTCGCGGGCTTCCCGGCCGGACAGTACGCCGCCCACGCCGATGATGGCCAGGCTATTGCCCAGCCGTTCCTTCAGGCGGCGGATCACCGCCAGCGACAGTTGATGCACGGGCGCGCCGGACAGGCCGCCAGCCTCCTCCGAGTGGGCCTGGCCCTTCACCGCGTCGCGCGACAGCGTGGTGTTGGTGGCGATGACGCCATCGATGCCGTGGCGCGGAAGGATCTCGGCGATGGCGTCGATTTCTTCCTGTGACAGGTCCGGCGCGATCTTCACCGCCATCGGGACCCGGCGCTGGTGCTGGTCTTCCAGGGCGCGGCGCTTGTCGGCCAGCTGCGCGAGCAGCGCAGAAAGCTCATCGCCGCTTTGCAGCGCACGCAGGTTCTTGGTGTTGGGCGACGAGATATTCACGGTGACGTAGTCGGCATGCGGGTACACGCCGTCCAGGCCGATCAGGTAGTCGTCGGCGGCCCGTTCGATGGGCGTGTCCGCGTTCTTGCCGATGTTCAGCCCCAGGATCCCGCCTTGCTTGCGCCACGTGCTGCGCTGCACGTTGGCAAGAAAGGCGTCGAGCCCCTGATTGTTGAAGCCCAGCCGGTTGATCAGCGCATTGGCGCGCGGCAGGCGGAACATGCGCGGCTTGGGGTTGCCGGGCTGCGCGCGCGGCGTGACCGTGCCGACCTCGATGAAGCCGAAACCCAGGTTGCCCAGCGCGTCGATGTAGGCGCCGTTCTTGTCCAGGCCGGCGGCCAGTCCGATCGGGTTGGCCAGCTGCATCCCCATCAGCGTGCAGGGCGCCTTGGGCTGCGCGTGCATGAGCTTGCGCGTGGCGCCGCATTCATAGGCGCGCTGCAGGCCCGACAAGGTGACTTCGTGGGCGGTTTCCGCATCCATGGCGAAGAGCGCCGGGCGGGCCAGGGGATAGGCGTGGAAGAGGATAGACATGGGCCGGGATTGTAGAGCGATTTGCTCCGTCCCCGTCGATTGCAAACGACGCCGCAACAGATTCAGGCGGGCGGGCGCTCGGGACTGTCGCGCCATTCCCCGTCGACCAGGAACTGCGCCGGACGGAAGGCCGATTTGTAGGACATCTTGCGGCTGTTCGCGATCCAGTAGCCCAGATAGAGCCACGGCAGGTTCAGCGCGCGGCACTGTTCTACCTGCCAGAGAATGCTGTACGTGCCCAGGCCATCGGCGATGTCCGGGTCATAGAACGTGTAGACCGAGGACAGGCCGTCGTCCAGCACGTCGATGATGGAGACCATCACCAGCACACCCTCGGCGTTGCGGAACTCGACCAGCCGGGTGTTGACGCGACTGGTCAGGAGGAACTGCGCGTATTGTGTGCGGCTGTCCTCGTCCATGCCGCCGCCCGGATGGCGACCCTGCTGATACCGGGTATAGAGCCGGTAGTGCTCGGGCGACCACGCCAGCTCCGCCACGAACGACTGCAGATGTTGATGGTCGCGCCACGCGCGGCGCTGGCTGCGGTTGGGGGCAAAGCCCGCCGTATCCACGCGCACGGGAATGCACGCCTGGCAGTTGTCGCAATGGGGGCGGTAGGTGAAGAGACCGCTGCGGCGAAAGCCTTGTTCCACCAATTGGGAATATGTGCCCGCGTTGATCAAGTGCCCGGGCGCGGCAACCTGCGACCGGGCCTGGCGACCCGGCAGATAGCTGCAAGGGTAGGGGGCGGTGGCGTAGAACTGCAGCGTGGAGAAGGGAAGTTCTTTCAGCTGGCTCATTGGAGCTGGCTCATGGGAGCAGGCGTATCGGATATCCCGCGTGAAGGCGGCAAACCCGGGTCGGGAGTGGCTCCATATTAACGCTTAACTCGGACTGCAATCCGTCCCCTCGGGTGTATCCGGATGCAGCTGTCCGCGGGTGTCCAGCCGGCCGCGTGACCATCGAATGCCGGGCTGCTGGGTGGCTTGCCGGACATGACGCAGAAAGTGTTCCCGCGGCACGGGAGCAGCGCCCATGCTGGCCAGATGGCGCGTCTGCTGCTGGCAGTCGATCCATTCGACGCCCTGCGCGTCCAGGTAGCGAACCAGATGCGCGAGCGCGATCTTCGATGCGTTCGGGACGCGAGTGAACATGGATTCGCCGAAGAACATGCGTCCCAGGCTGATGCCGTACAGCCCGCCCGCCAATTCCCCGTCGATCCAGGTTTCGATGCTGTGCACGACGCCGGCGTCATGCCACTGCCGGTAGGCGTCCTGCATGGCAGCGGTGATCCACGTGCCCGGCTGGCCGTCGCGCGGCGCGGCGCAGGCCGCCATGACCTGCGCAAACACGGTGTCGACCCGCACCTGCACGGTGGGCATGGCTTCAAATTCCCGGGCGGCGATCTGGCGAAGCAGCTTGCGCAGCGAGTGCGACGGTGCAAAGTCCTTCACGGGCAGCACCATGCGCGGGTTCGGACTCCACCAGAGCACGGGCTCGCCTTCCGAGTACCACGGAAAGATGCCGTTGGAATAGGCCTGGGTCAGACGTTCCGGCGACAGGTCCGCGCCTGCGGCCAGCAGGCCGTCCGGATCCGTCAGCGCGAATTCCGCAGGAGGAAACGGGGTGTCGGCGGCGAGCCAGGGCAGTTTCAACGGTGGGATTCTAGGGTGTAGTGATGCGGGCCGAAGGTGCCGCGTTTGCGGTCCTCGAAGAACAGGCGCAGGGTGCTGGCGACGGTGCGGAAGGCCAAGTCGTCCCAGGGAATTTCGGCTTCGTCGTACCAGCGCGCTTCCAGGCTTTCCGGGCCGGGGTCCAATTCCGGACCGACCGCCTGGGCCAGGTAGAACACATGCACCTGCTCGATCTGCGGGACGTCGATGATGGTGTAGATGTCGCCTAATTGGATCTTGGCGCCTGACTCTTCCAGCGTCTCCCGCGCCGCGCCTTGCGCCGTGCTCTCGCCGAGCTCCATGAAGCCGGCGGGCAGGGTCCACGTGTTGTAGCGGGGTTCGATCGCGCGGCGGCAGAGCAGGATGCGGTTTTCCCAGACGGGCACGGTCCCGACGACCAGCCGCGGATTCTGGTAATGGATCGCCCCGCAGTGATCACAGATGTCACGCTCGCGGTTATCGCCTTCCGGCACGCGGCGGTTTACCGGAGAGCCGCACTGGCTGCAAAAGTGGGAACGGCGCGGGGCGGGGAAGTATTCGAGGGGCGATTTGGCGGTCATGGGTACGATTCTAACGGCTGCGGCGGGTCGTGGCGCGCCGGGCCGGCGGCGTGGGCGCCGGGCTGCCGAACCGCGCTTCCAGGTGTTCCACGAATGACCGCACCTTGGGCGACAGGAAGCGCCGATGCGGGTAGACGGCGACCATGGAAATCGGCGTATGGGCATAGCCGGTCAAGAGCGCGGTCAGACGTCCGGCGCGTATGTCATCCCCGACCAGGAATTCCGGCTGCAGGATGATGCCGTGGCCGGCCAGTGCGGCGGTGCGCAGCACGTCGCCGTTATTGGCCCGCAACGCCGCGTTCACGCGCACCAGATGCGTCACGCCGTCCTTCTCGAAATGCCATTCGTTGCCGGTGCTGGCGTAGGCGTAGTGCAGGCAGCGATGCTGCTTCAGGTCTTCAGGCACGGTCGGCGCGCCGTGGCGCTTCAGGTACGACGGCGCTGCACAGACCAGCAGTTGCTGCGGCGCCAGCGGCCTGGCCACCAGCGACGAATCCACCAGCGGGCCGATGCGCACCGCGACGTCGTACCCGTCCTCGACCAGATCCACCACGCGGTCGTTCAGATCCAGGTCGATCACCACGTCCGGATAGCGCTGCAGGTATTCGGCGATGGCCGGCCCCAGATGCAGGATGCCGAAGGACACGGGCGCGCTGACGCGCAACCGCCCGCTGGGCCGCTGGCCTTCCGCCTGCAGCGACAGCTCCAGGTCGGCGACCTCGGCCAGGATGGGCCGGACACGTTCGTAAAACGCACGCCCGGCGTCGGTCATGCTGAGCTTGCGCGTGGTGCGATTAAGCAGGCGCACGCCGTACTTCTGTTCCAGATAGGCGATCTGCCGCGTCACCACGGATCGCGCCTGGCCCATCTTGTCGGCGGCCGCCGCGAATGAGCCCAGTTCGACGACCTTGGCATAGGTCTGCATGGCGGTATGGGTGTCCAAGATTGTTTCCTATCGGGGAACAATAATTTGCAATTCTGCATGTTTATCTTTGTTTTTGGAATCGCAAGAATACGGCCCAAGAAGATCTGCCTGCTCCGGGCGATTCGCTTTTCTGCACAAGGATGATTGCAATGATTGATTCCCGTACCGCGCCGTATGCCGCGCTGCTCTTGCGCGTGGCGCTGGGCGTGATGTTCCTGGCCCATGGCCTGACCAAGCTGCTGGTGTTCACGCTGCCCGGCACCGCCCAGTTCTTCGCCAAGATCGGCTTTGCCAGCTGGCTGGCCTATCCTGTTACGTTTTTCGAAGTGGCCGGCGGCATCCTGCTGATCCTGGGCGTGGTGCCGCGCTGGGTCGCTGCGATTGCCGTGGTTCAGCTCTTTGCGGCGTCGACGGTCCATTTTGGCAATGGCTGGGGCTTCGGCAACCCGGGCGGCGGTTGGGAATATCCGATCTTCCTGACGGTCGCGGCTGCCGTGCTGGCGCTGCTGGGCGACGGCAAGTTCGCGCTGGTCAAAAGCGGCCGCGGCTGAGCCATAGCGGCGTCAATCCACTGCGCGCTGCGCGCATCAAACTGTTTACCGGGCCGGACGTGGCCCGGGCGAGGGCGGGGCCATAGAATGGCTTCGCCTTTTTTTATCTGGAGTCGATATGTCACGGCCTGTTTTCATACGCGCGTTCGCCGCACTGGTGTTTTCCGTCCTGGCCTGCGCCGCGCAAGCTAGTCCTGAACAGGAAGCCGCCAACAAGGCTGCCGTCCTGGCGTTCTATGAAAAAGGCTTGAACCAGAAAGACGCGGACGCCGCGCTCAAGTACGTGGGCAATCGCTATGTGCAGCACAATCCCAACGCGGCCGACGGCCCCGAAGGTTTCCGGCAGTTCATCGCATTCCTGCGCGACAGGTATCCAGCCTCGCACAGCGAAATCAAGCGCGTGTTTACGGATGGCGATTACGTCATCCTGCATGTCCACGCCGTGCGGGAGCCAGGTTCGCGCGGCAACGCCATCATCGATATCTTTCGCCTTGAAGGCGGCAAGATCGTCGAGCATTGGGATGCCGTGCAACCGATTCTCGAGAAGGCCGCCAACAGCAACGGGATGTTCTGAGTTTGCGCTGACCCGTCAGGCCGCGGGGGCGTGCGGGGCGGGGTCAAATCCGAGGCGCGCGGCGATGTCCGCCTGCGCGATTGCGTGCAGCGGCGCAGCCGCGTATACGTCAGGCCAGACGGCTGTCATCGAATGGCTAGCCGCCAGTTCGGCCAGCGCGTCCAACAGCGGAGCACCAGCTTGCGTCCGCATCATCTCCAGCAGCGGCTGCAGATCGCGGTCCAGCACGATGCCGGCGCCCATCGGTGTCGACGCGTAGAGCCGGCCTTCATCATCCAGCCACCACGCGCTGACTGCGTCGACGGACGCGTCCGTGTGCGTGATGAGGCCGCGATTGTCATCGGCAAGGCGCAACACAAAGGGCGCTGCGTCCAGACGCACGAACACCCGCTGCGGGCCGTTCTGGAAAAACCAGCGGCCGTCATCGTCGCGTTCGTAATTGCGGCTGATGAATTCCAGGATCTGCGTATTGGTGATCGGCTCGCCCGGCCCGCCATCATTGGCCTGGCCTTGCGGATGAAGGCGCCAGCGGCCGCGCGCATCCAGCGACAGCCATCCGTAGACGGCCGGCACATTCGGCCAGCGGGCGAGGGCGTCCTTTACCGATTGATCCATGGTCAGGGGCGGATGACGATCGTGGGCGAGATGACGATGCCAGGTTGCACCGGCATCACGGGCACCGCCACGGGTTGCGGCGCGTAGCCGTAAGCATAGTCGTCACGGCATTTGCGCTTTTCGCTGTAGTCGCCGTTGCGCTTCCATTTGCGCTCGACCTTGCAGGCGCCATCCCAATACTTTTCCTTGTACTCGCCGCCCTTGTGGCGGTGGTGATGGTGCTTGTCATGCGCCTCGGCGGCCAGCGGCGCAAGTGCGATCAGCGCGGCGGCGGACAGGCTCAGGAAAGCGGGGCGGGCAGTAAAGCGGCGCGGTTGCGATACCGGGATGTTGTGCATGGACTCATCGTTCAAATGAAAACGGGGTCACCATAACAATCATCCGGCTGACCGGGCGTAGGGATGGGTAACGAGATGCTGGGGGGAAGGGGAAAGATGCTGGAGGCGCAAGCCGGAATCGAACCGACGTACACGGATTTGCAATCCGCTGCATAACCACTCTGCCATTGCGCCAGCACTTGCAAGAAAAAAGGAAGCGCGGTGTTGGCCGATGCTTCCTCTTTGTATTTGGAGCGGGAGACGAGTCTCGAACTCGCGACCTCAACCTTGGCAAGGTTGCGCTCTACCAACTGAGCTACTCCCGCGGGGGTACTGCTGGGGTACTACTGGGGTACTACTTATTACTACAAAGCTACAAGCTTTCGCTTGTTTTGATGAATGCCTGTTTTGGTATCAGGGCTGTTCACCAAAGACAGCGATTGTACATACTTTTAAGGGTCTTTGCACGGCAGACCGAAATCTGGAGCGGGAGACGAGTCTCGAACTCGCGACCTCAACCTTGGCAAGGTTGCGCTCTACCAACTGAGCTACTCCCGCATTTGCTAATACCCTCGTCGCTGGCTGTGCGCTTGATTCTTCAAGATGAATCTTCAAGAATCTGGCAGCTGTCCAATCAGCGAGGCGAGAGTATACATTAATTTTTTCATCCATCAAGCAGGCCCGCATGTGCTGCACGAACTGGCTTCAGGCATGAAAAAAGGGCCTTTCGGCCCTTGCTTTCAAAGATCTGCAGCTTTGAAAAAGCTGCACATCAAAATCTGGAGCGGGAGACGAGTCTCGAACTCGCGACCTCAACCTTGGCAAGGTTGCGCTCTACCAACTGAGCTACTCCCGCATTGGTTCCGCAAACTGCTCAGAACCGCTTTTCTTATTCACTCTGATCAACTTGGTTATCGATCAGAAGGCGCGCAGTCTAGCACGATTTTTTGAGCTTGTCCTGAGCCGCTGTGGCTGCGCCGTGGCCGTTTCGATTCGAACTTCAAATCGGGTCAAGCACTCAATCAAGTAAACTGAGCGAAGACAGAAACTATAGCACACCACGTAGCACCCATGTCAAATTCCTTCGCCGGACCCGAGTCCGATTCGTTGTCTCCGGCCGTGCAGGACCTTACTCGGCTGAACACGCTGGGACTCGCGTCCCGGGCCGACGCCTTCGTCGCGCTGCGGGATCCGGCGCAATTGGCGGCCTTGTCGGCGCTCGCGCAAGCGGCGCCGTCGCTGCTGGTGTTGGGCGGCGGCAGCAATGTGGTGTTGCCCGAGCGCGTGCCGGGCTTGGTCGCGCGCGTGGCGTTCGAGGGCGTGCGTCTTGTGGAGGCGCGGCCGGACGCATGGATCGTCGAAGCTGCGGGGGGCGAGAGCTGGCACGGATTCGTAGCGGCATGCGTGGCGCAGGGATGGGACGGCCTGGAGAACCTGGCGTTGATCCCCGGTACCGTCGGCGCTTCGCCGGTGCAGAACATCGGCGCTTACGGCGTCGAGCTGCAGGAACGGTTCCACAGTCTGACGGCCTGGGACGTGCGCGAGGCACGCTTCGTGGAAATGCGCGCGGCCGATTGCAGGTTTTCATACCGCGACAGCACGTTCAAACATGATGAACCTGGCCGCTGGATCATCGTAAGCGTGCGTTTTGCGTTGCCGCGCCCCTGGCGGCCCGTGCTGGAATATCCCGATCTGCAACGTCATGCGCGGCTGGCAGAAGCGCCCAGCGCGCGCGACGTGTTCGAGGCGGTCTGCGAGATCCGGCGCGCCAAGCTGCCGGACCCCGCCGTCACAGGCAATGCGGGCAGCTTCTTCAAGAATCCGATCGTGCCGGCTGCGCAGCGTGACGCGCTGGCGGCGCGCTTTCCGGGTCTGGTGTCGTATGCGCAGCGCGATGGCCGCTACAAGCTGGCTGCCGGCTGGTTGATCGATCAGTGCGGCTGGAAGGGCAAGGCGTTGGGCGCCGCGGGCGTGCATGATCGCCAGGCGCTCGTGCTGATCAATCGAGGCGGCGCCACGGCCGCGGACATCATGGGCCTCGCCCGAGCGGTGCAGGATGCCGTGGCTGACCGTTATGGTGTGCGGCTGGAGCCGGAACCCGTCGTGGTGTGACCGGCCGCGCCTAGCCGGCCGCGCCTGGCCGGCCGCGCCAAAACAACGGCAATAGCAGGGCATGAAAAAGGACCCCGAGGGGTCCTTTGTTTTTTAGCGCCGTGATCCGGATCAGAGGCCCAGCACGGACTGCATGTCGTAGAGACCGTTGGTCTTGCCTTCCAGGAAACGCGCAGCGCGCAGTGCGCCTTCCGCGTAGGTGGCCCGGCTGGACGAGCGGTGCGTGATTTCGATGCGCTCGCCGATGCCGCAGAACGACACGGTGTGGTCGCCAACGATGTCGCCGCCGCGCAGCACCGAAAAGCCGATGGTGCCGGGTTTGCGCACGCCGGTGTCGCCGTGGCGGCTCCAGGTGGCGACGTCGGGCAGGGCGACGTCCCACGCGGACGCAATCGTTTCGCCCATCTTCAGCGCGGTGCCCGAAGGCGCGTCGACCTTGTTGCGATGGTGCGCTTCGAACACTTCGACGTCATAGCCGGCGTTCAGGATGCGGGCCGCCATGTCCAGCAGCTTGAGCGTGGCGTTGACGCCCACGCTCATGTTCGGAGCGAACACGATGGCCGTTTTTTGCGCGGCGACTTCGATTGCGGCGCGGCCATTGTCGTCAAAACCGGTGGTGCCGATGACGGCCTTCACGCCGTGCTTGACGCAGGCTTCCAGGTGCTTGAGCGTGCCTTCCGGGCGGGTGAAGTCGATCAGGCAATCGGCGCCGGCAAGGGCGTCCAGATCGTCCGTGATGGCCACGCCCGTCTGCTTGCCCAGCTGGGCGCCGGCATCGCGGCCCAGCGAAGCGGAGCCCGGAACGTCCAGCGCAACAGCCAGCTCCAGGCCGTCGGCCTTGAGAATGGCCTCGATCAGTATCTGGCCCATGCGGCCGTTGGCGCCGGCGATAGCAATACGCATAAAAAGTCCTTCGGATTAAAGCAGCGGCTCGGGCGCGTTGCCCGGCTGGCCTGGGTATTGGTTGAGCGGGCTGACGGGCGCATCGGCGTCGCGCTTCTGTTCGTCCTGCTCTTGCTTGATACGCTCTTCGTCCCGATTCAGACGCTTGTCGGCCTTTTCGTCGGCAACGGCATCCGGCGTGTTGATCTGGTAGGGCTGCAGATCAGGCTGCTTGTCGCCTTCCCAGCGCACGAGGCGGTCGTTTTCAAACCAGACGGTGAACTTGCGCTCTTGCGAGGTGCCGTAACCGGGCTTGAAGTAATACGGGTAGTCCCAGCGGTTGGCGTGCAGCACGCTGGTGAGCGTGGGGCTGCCGAGCGCGAAGCGGACTTGTTCGCGCGTCATGCCGGGCTGGAGCAGTGCTACCTGTTCCTGCGTGATCCAGTTACCCTGCTGGACCGGAGCTTTGTAAGGGAAGCCCCATTTGTTTGAGGTGCAGCCCGCCAAGGCGACGGCCAGGGCGGCGACGGCCAAACCGGTCTTCAGAGAGCGGGAGGGAATACGTGCAAACATGGACACTACGCGCCCCTATTATTTGGAAGCAAGCAAAACCGTTATCATAAAGGTTTCATCAGGATAGTTCCGCGAGGCGGCATGAATTCGGCGAGCCGGCTTGCGGTGACCCCAGTCCTTGCCCATGCCAACGCGGACGGAGAGCGATTACACCATGAGCGACCAAAGCGAACTGAAAAACATGGGTTTGAAGGCGACTTTTCCTCGCCTGAAAATTCTTGATATTTTCCGCAAATCGGGTGAGCGGCACCTGAGCGCCGAAGACGTATACCGCGCCCTCATCGGCGAAAACGTCGAGATCGGCCTGGCTACCGTCTACCGCGTGCTGACCCAGTTCGAGCAGGCCGGCATTCTGGCGCGCAGCCAGTTCGACAGCGGCAAGGCCGTTTTCGAGCTGAACGACGGCGATCACCACGACCACCTGATCTGCACCAATTGCGGCAAGGTTGTCGAGTTCTCGGATCCCGAGATCGAAAAGCGCCAGCAGAAGATCGCCAAGGACAACGCCTTCGCACTGGAAAGCCACGCGATGGTGCTGTACGGCATCTGCGGTAGCTGCCTCAAAGGTCGTTAAGCCGGGTCGTTAAGCCCGGCGCGGCAGGCTAGCGACCGGCCAGTCCGGCGGGTGCGCCGAAAAATAAAGCCCCTTCAAGTTGAAGGGGCTTTTTGCATTGTGCTGTTGCGCTTTAATTAATGAATGCCGCTCTTGCGGCACCACACTCAGGATGTCGTCTGCCCGAAGCCTTCCAGCATTTCGCGCGCGTGTTCGCGGGTGGTGGCGGTGAGCCTCATGCCGCCCAGCATGCGCGCGATTTCCTCGACGCGGGCCGAGGCGTCCAGCGGTTCGATGCTGGAGCGGGTCGTGCCGCGCGATTCGGCCTTGCTGACCAGGAACTGGTTGTTGGCGCAGGCAGCAACCTGGGGCAGGTGGGTGACGCACAGCACCTGATGGCGTTCACCCAGCTCGCGCAGCAGCTTGCCGACGGATTCGGCGACAGCGCCGCCCACGCCGCTGTCGACTTCGTCGAAGATCAACGTGGGGACGCGCGCCGCGCGGCTGGCGATAACGGAGAGCGCAAGCGAGATGCGGGACAGTTCGCCGCCCGACGCGACCTTGGCCAGCGGCCGTGGAGTCGTGCCGGCGTGGCCGGCGACCAGGAATTCGACCTGTTCGCTGCCGTGCGCGGAGGGCGCGGACGGCGCAAGCGCCGGTTCGAAGCGGCCGCCCTGCATGGCGAGCGTCTGCATGGCCTGGGTGACCTGCTTGCCCAGATCCTTGGCAACCTTGCGGCGCGCGGTCGTGAGCTTGGCGGCGGCCGCGTCGTATTGCGACTGCGCCGCGGCCGCTTGGACGCGCAGCGCGTCGATGTCGCCAGCGGCCTGCAGGGCCGCCAGCTCTGCATGCAGGGATTCCCGCAATTCGCACAACGCATCGGGTTCGGTGCGGAACTTGCGGGCGGTCTCGAACACCAGCCCAAGACGTGCTTCCACGTCTGCAAGCCGCTTCGGATCAAGTTCGACCCGGCTGACATAGTTGTTCAGGTCGGACACGGCTTCGCTGATGGCGATGCGGGCCGATTCCAGTTCGTCATGGACGCCTTTCAGGCCCGGATCGTGCCGCAGCATCTGCTGCAGGCGCTGGTTTGCGGCGGTTACGCGGTGATGCGCGGAGTCGCCTTCGCCGTCCAGGGTTTCAAGGATCTGCGAGGCCCCGTCCAGTAACGATTGCGAATGCGACAGGCGCGTGTGCTCGGATTGCAGGGCTTCCCACTCGTCCGGCCCGAGGTTGAGCTGGTCGAGCTCATTGACCCGCCATTGCAGGCTTTCGCGTTCTGTCGCGAGGCTTTCAGCGTCTTTTTCAGCGGATTCCAATTGGCGCGCCAGCGCGCGCCATTGCTTCCATGCCTGACCGACCGCCTGACGCAGATCGCCATGGCCGCCGTGCGCGTCCAGCAGGTCGCGCTGGGCATCGGGCCGCATCAGGCTTTGGTGCGCGTGCTGGCCGTGGATGTCGACCAGGCTGTCGCCGAGTTCGCGCAGTTGCGCCACGGTGGCCGGCGTACCGTTGATGTAAGCGCGGCTGCGGCCTTGCGCATCGATGACGCGCCGCAGCGAGAGTTCGTCGTCGGCGTCGATTTCGCGTTCGGCCAGCCATGCGTGCAGGGACTTGGGCGTGTCGAACACGGCGGTGATGTCGGCGCGGGTCGCGCCTTCGCGCAGCATGCTGGCGTCGCCGCGCTCGCCAAGGGTGAGGGCCAGCGCATCGACCAGGATGGATTTTCCGGCGCCGGTTTCGCCGGAAAATACGGTGAAGCCCGGACCGAAATGGATCTCGGTCTGTTCGACGATGACGAAGTCGCGGATGTGCAGGGTGCGCAGCATGAGGGGGCGCTAACTACTCTACGTTGTCGGAGGCTTCGGGCATCAGGTTCCAGTGCAGCTTGCGGCGCAGGGTGGAGAAGAAGCTGTAGCCTTCGGGATGCACGAATCGGATGGTGTAGGGGGCGCGCTGCACGACGATGCGGTCGCCCGGTTGCAGGTCGGACCAGGTCTGCATGTCGAAATGCACGCTGGCGCCGACTTCGACGCGGCCCATGGCGGTGAGCGTCATGTTGAGCACACCGGTATCCGGGATGACGATGGGGCGGTTCGACAGCGTTTGCGGCGCCACCGGCACCAGCACCATGGCGTTCATGCCCGGATGCAGAATGGGGCCGTTGGCCGACAGCGCATAGGCGGTGGACCCGGTGGGCGTGGCGATGATCAGGCCGTCGGCACGCTGGGTGTACATGAAGGCGCCGTCCAGTTCGACCCGGACCTCAATCATGCCGCCACGGCCCGCGCGGTTCAGGACCACGTCGTTCAGGGCCGAGGCGGAGTACATTTTTTGATCGCCGCGCCATACGCTGCCTTCGAGCAGCATGCGGTCTTCGATCTGGAAGCTGCCCTCGAGCACCCGGGCAAGCGCTGCGTGCGCGTCCTGCAAGGCGATGTCGGTAATGAAGCCCAGGCGCCCGTGGTTGATGCCGACCAGCGGCATGTTGTAGGGCGCGAGATGGCGGCTGGCGCCCAGCACGGTGCCGTCGCCGCCCATGACCACGGCCAGCGAGGCGGTCTTGCCGATTTCCTCGAGCGTGGCGATGGGGTATTCGGTCAGCCCGGTATTGCGCGCCGTGTCCGCGTCGATCAACACACGCCGACCCGCTTGCGTCAGCGCGTGCGCAAGGGCTCTCAGCGGTGTGTCCAGGCCGGTGTCCTGGTATCTGCCGATCAGGGCGACGGTGGGAAAGTGCATGGCTGCGTACAAATGAAAAAGGGCAAAACCGTAAAGCTGAATGTACCCAGAATGGGCCGATTAGCCGATTATATGGGGCCGTATATCGGGTTGCGGGACAAAAATCGCCCCAACCGAAAAAGATTCCCTAAAATAGCCGCTATGGATGACCGCGCACGCGCATTACTGAAAGCGTTGATAGAACGCTACATCGCCGATGGGCAGCCAGTCGGCTCGCGGACGCTATCTAAAGTCTTCGACTTGTCCCCGGCCACCATCCGCAACGTGATGGCGGACCTGGAAGAGCTGGGGCTGATCCACAGTCCGCATACCTCCGCCGGCCGTGTGCCCACGCCGCGCGGGTACCGCATGTTCGTCGATTCGCTGCTGGCGGTACAGTCGTATCAGCTTCAGCCGCACAACATGGGCGAAATG
Source organism: Achromobacter sp. UBA5777 (assembly GCF_002418565.1). NCBI lineage: Bacteria > Pseudomonadati > Pseudomonadota > Betaproteobacteria > Burkholderiales > Alcaligenaceae > Achromobacter > Achromobacter sp. UBA5777. The sequence goes on from NZ_DIEJ01000038.1 coordinate 37,492, forward strand.
CTCTCTGCCGCCGAACCCACCCGCGCCGTCAATGCGGCCGCCGCGTTGCTGTCGAATCTGACGCAATTCGCGGGCGTGGTGCTCACGCCCAAGCGGGCCCAGGTGTTCCGCCAGATCGAATTCATCCGCCTGTCCGACAAGCGCGTCCTGTTGATCATCGTGACGCCCGATGGCGACGTCCAGAACCGCATTCTCTTCGTCCAGCGGGATTATGCCGAATCCGAACTCCTGGAAGCCGGCAACTTCTTCAACATGCACTTCGCCGGCAAGTCGTTCAATGCCGTGCGGCAGACGCTCTCGACCGAGCTGGCCCAGTTGCGCGAAGACATCTCGCGCCTCATGCAGGCCGCCGTCGAGGCCAGTGCCGAAGCCGCCGAGGACGGCGACGCCGTCGTCATTTCCGGCGAGCGCAAGCTGCTGGACGTGACCGACATCGCGTCCGACATGGACCGGCTGCGCAAGATGTTTTCGTTGTTCGAGAAAAAGACCGACCTGCTGCAATTGCTGGATGTCTCCAGCCGGGCGCAGGGCGTGCAGATCTACATCGGTGGCGATTCGCAACTGGTGCCCCTGGAAGACGTTTCCGTCATCACCGCGCCGTACGGCGTGGATGGCAAGGTGGTGGGCACGCTGGGCGTCATCGGTCCGACCCGCATGGCCTACGAGCGCGTCATACCTATCGTGGACATCACGGCGCGCCTGCTGTCCAACGCCCTCAGCCACAACCAGTAGTTCCATTCAAAGCTACATCCTCCTTGCGGAGGAAGGGGAGTTTTTGTGTTTCTTCGCCTGTTCAAGTATCTCTGGCCTGAGCGCTACCTTCCTGAACCCGAGCAAGAAGACCCCTTCAATGAAGATCCGCCGCCGCGCGTGCCCGGCAAGGTCGGCGTGCTGCTGGTGAACCTGGGCACGCCCGACACGCCGACGGCCAAGGACATCCGCAAGTACCTGGGCGAATTCCTGTCAGACCCCCGCGTCATCGAGATCCCGCGCTACCTCTGGAAGCCTATCCTGCACGGCATCGTGCTCGTGCGCCGCCCCAAGCGGCTCGAGCCCCGCTATGGCGGCATCTGGATGAAGGAAGGTTCGCCCCTGATGGTCTACAGCCAGCGGCAGACCGACGGCGTGCGCGCCGCCCTGCAGGCGGCCGGGGTGGATGCCGCAGTCGAGCTGGGCATGCGCTATGGCAATCCCTCCATCCCGCGCGCCATCTCCAACCTGCGCAAGCAGGGCTGCGAGCGCATCCTGACCGTGCCGCTGTATCCGCAATACGCCGCCAGCACCACCGCCACCGTAGTCGACGCGGTTACCCGCTACATGGGCAAGCTGCGCGATCAGCCGGAAATGCGCTTCATCAAGCGGTTCCACGACGACCCCGCCTACCTGGACCCGCTCGCCGCGCGCATCGAGCGGTACTGGAGCGAACACGGCAAGCCTCAGAAGCTGGTCATGAGCTTTCATGGCCTGCCGCGCTACTCCATCGAACTGGGCGACCCTTACTACCGCGACTGCATGGAAACGGCCCGGCTTCTGGCCCAGCGCCTTTCGCTGCCCCGCGACCAGATCGAAGTGACCTTCCAGAGCCGGTTCGGCACCGCCCGCTGGCTGGAGCCCTACACTGAGCCGACCCTCAAGGCACTAGCCGCATCGGGGGTCACCGAGGTCGATGTAGTGTGTCCGGGATTTGTGGCAGACTGTCTCGAAACCCTGGAAGAAATCAGCCTGGAATGCCGCGATGCCTTTCTCGAGGCCGGTGGCAAGCAGTTCCGATACATTCCTGCCATCAACGACGACCCGGCCTGGATCGCGGGGTTGTCGGCGCTGGTGGAACGATACTTGCAGGGGTGGGTTCCAGACACCACGGACTTGAAGGAGAAGGCGCATGCACCATGACCCGAAGACTGGCGAATCGGTCAAGAAGGGCAAAGTCAGCACTCCCGTCGACGAAGATCGCGTCGAACACGACCTGGACGAGGCCCTGGCCGACACCTTCCCGGCCAGCGATCCGGTCGCGATCCCGTCGGATCCAGACGCGGACGACAAGCGGGTGGACCGCGCACTGAAGGAAAGCTTCCCCGCCAGCGACCCCGTCGCTCCCGCGCAGCCAAGCAAAAAGTAGGAAACTGCCGCCGGGCGCCCGGCCGCGGCGCCGGGCCCTGGGGAATATTTCGCTTACCCGGGCTTGAATTAGGGGTATTGGCCCCCATTCATGTCTCCGAAAGCCATTCTTTTTGGAGGATTCCCCATGACGGCACCCCACGAGCCTGCTGACCAGGCGCCCGAAGTCGGCCAGAACGCCGATGCGGCACCCGCCGCCCAGGACGCCGCGCAGGCCGAGCTGAACGAGTTGCGCGCCCAGCTGGACGCCGCCCAGGCTACCGTCAACGAGCAGCACGACCAGCTTCTGCGTGTGCAAGCCGAAGCCGAGAACGTGCGCCGCCGCGCTCAGGAAGAAGTGTCCAAGGCGCGCAAGTTCGGCATCGAATCGTTTGCCGAAAGCCTGGTTCCGGTCAAGGACAGCCTGGAAGCTGCCCTGGCCCAGCCCGATCAGACGGTCGAAACCCTGCGCGAAGGCGTCGAAGTCACCCTCAAGCAGCTGGCCGCCGCCTTCGAGCGCAACCTGCTCAAGGAAATTGCACCGGCGCAGGGCGACAAGTTCGATCCGCACCAGCACCAGGCCATTTCGTCCATTCCGCATGAGCAGCCCGCCAACACGGTGGTGCAACTGCTGCAGAAAGGCTATGTGATCGCCGACCGCACCCTGCGCCCCGCGCTCGTGGTCGTCTCGGCCGGCCAGGGCTGAACCGCCTTTCCGCCATGACCGACCCGCGCTTCGACCCGGCCCAGGTATTCCAGGTGTTCGGCATGCGCCATGTCGACACCGCGGGATTTGACGCGGCCGTGGTGCAAGCGCCCGGCGCGGACCTGCGCTGCGTCTTCCTGTGGGGCCAGGATTGCTACAACTGCAACCTGTTCAAGCAGGCGGCGCTGCTGCACCAGGAAACGCTGCTGGGGCTTGGCCTGACGTGGTTCGAAGCCGATGTCTACGCGGATGAGCCGCTGGGCCGCCGGTTTTCGTTGCATGGCGTCCCCACTTTTGTGCTGTACCGGTCCGGCAAGCGCCTTGGGCGCATCACCGGCTGGCCCGGATTGCCCCAGTTCACTGCGGCAATCCAGCGCCTGCAGGACCCGGACCCGGAAATTTCCAGCCCGGCGTCTTGAAAAACCCCACGGGCAGCCCCAGTTACGGGGAGACAAGCAGTTTTCCCCAAATTTTCATAGATTTAATAATCAAGGTAACCCACCATGAGCAAGATTATTGGCATTGACCTGGGAACGACCAACAGCTGCGTGGCTGTCATGGACGGCGGGCAGGTCAAGATCATCGAAAACGCGGAAGGTGCTCGCACCACTCCCTCCATCGTTGCCTACATGGATGACGGCGAGACCCTGGTCGGCGCGCCTGCCAAACGTCAGGCCGTGACCAACCCGCGCAACACGCTGTACGCAGTGAAGCGCCTGATCGGCCGCAAGTTCGAAGAAAAAGCCGTGCAAAAGGACATCAACCTGATGCCCTACGCCATTGTCAAAGCCGACAACGGCGACGCCTGGGTTGAAGTGCGCGGCAAGAAGATGGCGCCTCCCCAAGTGTCGGCCGACGTGCTGCGCAAGATGAAGAAAACCGCCGAGGACTACCTGGGCGAAGAAGTGACCGAGGCCGTCATCACCGTGCCCGCCTACTTCAACGACAGCCAGCGTCAGGCCACCAAGGACGCCGGCCGCATCGCGGGCCTGGAAGTCAAGCGCATCATCAACGAACCCACCGCTGCGGCGCTGGCGTTCGGCCTGGACAAGACCGAAAAGGGCGACCGCAAGATCGCCGTCTATGACCTGGGCGGCGGCACGTTCGACGTGTCCATCATCGAAATCGCCGATGTGGACGGCGAAAAGCAGTTCGAAGTGCTGTCGACCAACGGCGACACCTTCCTGGGCGGCGAAGACTTCGACCAGCGCATCATTGACTACATCATTGCCGAGTTCAAGAAGGAACAAGGCGTTGATCTGTCCAAGGACGTCCTGGCGCTGCAACGCCTGAAGGAAGCTGCCGAAAAGGCCAAGATCGAACTGTCGTCCGCGCAGCAGACCGAAATCAACCTGCCGTACATCACGGCCGATGCCTCCGGTCCCAAGCACCTGAACCTGAAGATCACGCGCGCCAAGCTGGAAGCGCTGGTTGAAGAACTGATCGAACGCACGATCGAACCCTGCCGCGTCGCCATCAAGGACGCCGGCGTGAAGGTTTCCGACATCGACGACGTGATCCTGGTCGGCGGTATGACCCGCATGCCCAAGGTCCAAGAAAAGGTGAAGGAATTCTTCGGCAAGGATCCGCGCAAGGACGTGAACCCCGATGAAGCCGTCGCTGCTGGCGCCGCCATCCAGGGCTCCGTGCTGTCGGGCGACCGCAAGGACGTGCTGCTGCTGGACGTCACGCCGCTGTCCCTGGGTATCGAAACCCTGGGTGGCGTCATGACCAAGATGATCCAGAAGAACACCACGATCCCGACCCGGTTCTCGCAGACGTTCTCGACGGCCGACGACAACCAGCCGGCCGTGACGATCAAGGTCTTCCAGGGCGAGCGCGAAATCGCTGCGGGCAACAAGGCCCTGGGCGAGTTCAACCTTGAAGGGATCCCGCCGTCGCCGCGCGGCATGCCGCAGATCGAAGTCACGTTCGACATCGACGCCAACGGCATTCTGCACGTGTCCGCCAAGGACAAGGGCACCGGCAAGGAAAACAAGATCACCATCAAGGCCAACTCGGGTCTGTCGGAAGACGAGATCCAGCGGATGGTCAAGGATGCCGAGGCCAACGCCGAGGAAGATCACCGCGTCGCCGAACTGGCTCAGTCGCGTAACCAGGCCGACGCGCTGGTGCATGCCACCCGCAAGTCGTTGACCGAGTACGGCGACAAGCTCGAAGCTGCCGAGAAGGAAAGCATCGAGGCCGCCATCAAGGACCTGGAAGAAACGCTGAAGGAAGGCGACAAGGCCGCCATCGACGCCAAGGTCGAAGCCCTGTCGACGGCTTCGCAGAAGCTGGGCGAAAAGATGTACGCCGACATGCAGGCACAGCAAGCCGCCGGCCAGCAGCAAGCGGCCGACAACGCGAAGCCGGTGGACGACAACGTCGTCGACGCCGACTTCAAGGAAGTCAAGCGCGACCAATAATGGCCGGGCACTGACCTGCCTCTGCCGCCCGGTAGCCGGAGAAATCCGCCTACCGGGCGTACTCATTCTGTAGCACTGAAAAGAAGGCTCGGTTTCGAGCCCACGGATCATGGCAAAACGCGACTATTACGAAATCCTGGGCGTGGCAAAAAACGCCTCGGACGACGATCTCAAGAAGGCCTATCGAAAGCTGGCCATGAAATACCATCCGGACCGCAATCCGGACAGCAAAGAAGCCGAAGAGAAGTTCAAGGAAGCCAAGGAAGCCTACGAGGTCCTGGGCGATGACCAAAAGCGCGCCGCGTACGACCGCTACGGTCATGCAGGTGTTGACCCCAACGCCGCCGGCATGGGCGGCGCGGGCATGGGCGGCGGTTTCGCCGACGCGTTCGGCGACATCTTCGGCGAGATCTTCGGCGGCGCCGGCGGCGGCCGTCGCGGCGGCGGACCCCAGGTCTACCGCGGCGCCGACCTCAAGTACGCCCTGGAAATCACCCTGGAACAAGCGGCCGCCGGTTTCGACACCGAAATCCGCGTGCCCAGCTGGGAAAACTGCGACACCTGCCACGGCTCCGGCGCCAAGCCCGGCACCTCGCCCAAGACCTGCCGCACCTGCGGCGGCTCGGGCGCCGTGCGTATGCAGCAAGGCTTCTTCAGCGTCCAGCAGACCTGCCCCACCTGCCACGGCAACGGCAAGGAAATCACCGACCCCTGCCAGGCCTGCGACGGCGTCGGCCGCATTCGCCGCAACAAGACCCTCCAAGTCAAGATTCCGGCCGGCATCGACGACGGCATGCGCATCCGCTCCAGCGGCAATGGCGAACCCGGCATCAACGGCGGTCCTCCCGGCGACCTGTATGTGGAAATCCACATCAAGCAGCACAAGATCTTCCAGCGCGACGGCGACGACCTGCACTGCGAACTGACCATCCCGTTCACCACCGCGGCATTGGGTGGCGAACTCCAGGTTCCCACGCTGGGCGGCAAGGCCGAGATCTCCATCCCCGAAGGCACGCAATCCGGCAAAACCTTCCGCTTGCGCGGTAAAGGCATTCGCGGCGTGCGCGGCAGCTACCCGGGCGACCTGTACTGCCACGTCGTAGTGGAAACGCCCGTGCGCCTGAGCGACGACCAAAAGAACATCCTGCGCCAGTTCGAGGCTTCGCTTAACGACGGTGGCGATCGCCACTCGCCGCAAAGCAAATCCTGGACGGACCGCGTCAAGGAATTCTTCAGCTGATCAGTCTTCAGCTGATCGCGCTGCCGCTCAGCGCAAAAAGCCGCGACGAAAGTCGCGGCTTTTTTTGTTTGCTCGCCAACAATGCTTGGCGCGACAGGGACGGTGCTGCGGAATCACGCAGAACCGCGAGCCCCTTAGCGGGCGCTCGGCGGGTAGTCGAGTTCGGCGAACGTGTACTCGCCGTTGGCCTTGGCGTGCTCAAGCTGGACGCGCACGTCCTGCTCGGTCAGGTTGGAGGTGCGAGGCTGTGCCGCCGGGTAGTCCTGCTCGCCGAAAGTGTATTGGCCGCTGACCTTGGCTTCCTGCAGCTCGGCCGCCACCTGGGAACGGGACTTGGATTGTTCAACGCCAGCTGCGTGCGCGCCGGCGCCCGCCAGGGCCAGGTAAACAAACAGCGTCGTGGCCAGGATTTTCATGAGTGAGACCTCCAGATTGCTTTAAGTGAAACCGAGTCCGGCGGCCCATCGTCGTGATCCATCTGATGATCTCGATGGCCAGATGCAGCACGCCAAATCCCGGCAGGAACCCGAACGGCATGAAACCACCTTCCAAATTGGCGAGATATCGAAGGGCTTCTAAAAATTACGCAACTGCGGGAATACGCAGTCCAGGAAGCTTTCGCCAGCATGCAATGCACAGCCTGCATGCAGGTGCTACACCAGGCGCTTCAATAGGGCGCAACGCAGCGCTGCCATAAGCTCTCCACCAACGCGCAACGCACACTTCTGCCCCGGGGCTCTCCACCATCGCAACGCCCACTTCTGCCTA
>NZ_DIEJ01000038.1:44852-44977 GCF_002418565.1 Achromobacter sp. UBA5777
GGCGGGCCCCGCAAGATCTTCCACAGGCGAAAGCTCGTCGCCAAAACGCCAAGAATTCCGCCCGTCCCAGCGTCCAAGGCCGTTCGACACGGCAAGCCTGGTGTGGCCGCGGCACTCGGCGCGCG
>NZ_DIEJ01000063.1:0-21706 GCF_002418565.1 Achromobacter sp. UBA5777
GGGGCCGGCGCGGTGGCGGTGGGACCGGTGGGCGGCGCGCCTGCGGCCCCGTCACGGCCATACAGGCCGGCGTTGGGGTCTGGCGCCGAGCGCGGATCGGGCAGCTTGCCCGTATCGCCCTGGCGGCTGGCCCGGTCCACGAAGGGAACGGGCGCCTTGGTGACATAGAACGCGACGACGGCGGCGACGATCAGCCCGATCAGCAGACCGGCCAATGCCCCGTACAGGGTGCTGCCGCTTTCGCCGGAGGAACGGCTGGAGGATTTGCGCTTGGTTGCCATGAACCGATGTTACATCCGCTCGGGCGCGGAAACGCCCAACAGCGCCAGGCCGTTGGCCAGCACCTGGCGGGTGGTGGCGGCCAGGCGCAGGCGGGCCAGCTTGACGGCAGTGTCGTCGACCAGCACGCGCTCGGCGTTGTACCAGCCGTGGAAGTCCGACGCGCAGTCGCGCAGCCAGAACGCGATGTGGTGCGGCGACAGGTCCTGGGCGGCCAGCGCCACCACCTGCGGGAACTCGGCCAGGCGCTGCATCAGCGCGAATTCGGTCGGCGCGGTCAGCAGCGCGGCGTCGGCCCGGGCCACGTCGGCGGCGGGCATGCCCGCGTTGTTGATGACCGAGCAGATGCGCGCGTGGGCGTACTGGATGTAATAGACGGGGTTCTCGTCGCTCTTGGACAGGGCCAGGTCCACGTCGAACACGAATTCCGTGTCGGCGCGGCGCTGGATCAGGAAGTAGCGGACGGCGTCGCGGCCCACCCAGTCGATCAGGTCCCGCATGGTGACGTAGCTGCCGGCGCGCTTGGAGATCTTGACCTCTTCGCCGCCGCGCATCACCTTGACCATCTTGTGCAGCACGTAGGACGGGTAGTCCTTCGGGATGCCCTCTTCCAGCGCCTGCAGGCCGGCGCGCACGCGGGCAACGGTGCCGTGGTGGTCGCTGCCCTGGATGTTCACGGCGCGATGGAAACCGCGCTCCCATTTGGCCTTGTGGTAGGCCACGTCGGGGACGAAATAGGTGTAGCCGCCCTCGCTTTTGCGCATGACGCGGTCTTTGTCGTCGCCCGTGCCCAGTTCGGTGGTGCGCAGCCACAGCGCGCCGCCTTCCTCGTAGGTATGACCGCCGGCGATCAGCGCCTTGACCGTCGCTTCGACGCGGCCGGACGTGTAGAGCGAGCTTTCCAGGTAGTAATTGTCGAACGCCAGGCCGAAGGCCTGCAGGTCCAGGTCTTGTTCGCGGCGCAGGTAGGCCACGGCAAAGGCGCGGATGTCGTCCAGATTGTCGATGTTGCCGGTAGCGGTGACGGGCTCGCCGTCGGACGCCTGGATGGTCTTGCCGTCCTGGAAGTCGCGGGCGATGTCGGCGATGTAGTCGCCCTTGTAGCCGTCTTCGGGCCAATCGGGGGAATCGGTGGTCAGGCCGCGGGCGCGAGCCTGCACGCTGATCGCCAGGTTCTGGATCTGGTTGCCGGCGTCGTTGTAATAGAACTCGCGGGTGACGTCCCAGCCGACGGCGTCGTACAGGCGGCACAGCGCGTCGCCCAGCGCGGCCTGGCGGGCATGGCCCACGTGCAGCGGGCCGGTGGGGTTGGCCGACACGAACTCGACCAGGATCTTCTCGCCCAGGCGCGCGGCGCGGCCGTAGGCGTCGCCCTGTTCGGCCACCGCGGCGATCACGGCCTGGCGGGCAGCCGGCGTGATGCGCAGGTTGATGAAGCCGGGACCGGCCACTTCAGCACTTTCGACCAGCGCGGCGGCGTCGGGATTGGCCATCACGGCGTCCACGATGCCCTGAGCCAGTTCGCGGGGATTGCGGCGCGCGGGTTTGGCCAGCTGCATGGCCACGTTGGTGGCGACGTCGCCATGGGCGGCAACCTTGGGGCGTTCCAGCAGCACGTTGGGCTGGGCGTCGGGCAGGCTCTGCGCGACGGCGGCCTGGATCAGGGAGATAAGCTGTTTTTGTTGCTCGAGGAGCATGGGCGTCTGGCGTGGTTCTGAGTGAGTGACGATGGCGGCGCGGCGCTTGCGGCCTGCGGGCGATCCGCGCCGTGCCCGCAGGCGGGCTCGCGGTTCTGTCCGGCGGCGGCGGGCAAGCCGGCGCGCATGTGCCGGAAATCTGGGGCCCGGCGCGGCGCCTGCTGTCACGGGAAACCCCTGAATCATAGTTGATTTGGGGGCGCCAGTTGGCATCATGGGGGCGTTGGGGTAGTGTACGGAGCTAAGGTAATCAATGTAGGAGACCGGAATATGCTGATCACTTTTCACTCCAAGGTCGTGGCCGAAGTCCTGATGCTGACCGACCACGCGGGCGCCCTGTTGCAGGCGGCCGGCAAGCCGGTCGGCGACAAGATCCCCGAGCGCGGCGTCTTCACCGTGGAGCAGCTTGGACCGGCCATCAGCGGTATCGAACGCGCGATCGACGAGTACCAGCATGCCCACGAAAGCCCGGACGAGGACGACGAGGACAAGGCGCCCGTCGCCCCGATGGCGCGCGCGGTGGGTCTGAAGGAACGCGCCTTTCCCCTGCTGGACATGATGCGCCAGTCGCAGGCCGCGGGCGCCGAGGTCACCTGGGAAGTCTCGCGGGGCTGGTAGGACTATGTCGCCGGGCGGACAATCTGTCCGGCGTTTTTTGCCTACCCTGTTGGCCTGACGCCCTTTGACGGAGCCTTATTTCCATGCGCAGCGACATCACCATCGTTTTCGACCCCCGGCGTTCGCTGGACCTTTCCGCGAACGTCGAAACCTCCCCGCAACGCCAGGCCGATGCGCGCGACTGGTTTGACAGCGCCTGGGAAACGCTGGGCTGCGAGCCGCTGCGGCCGAGCGGCAAGGTCCTGCTGCTGGACAAGGTGCTGGGCGTGGCCGACGCGCTGGGCTACGACACCCTGTCCTCTGACGAAAAGGAAGCTCGCGAATTCGCCGAGCACCTGGCGCTGGCGCTGGAGCGTCCGCGCATCACGGTGGACCTGCCTGGCCTGACCGTGGGGTATTGAACGGCTTTACGTCCCGCCGCACGTGACAAACCCCGCCTCGGCGGGGTTTTTTGTGCGCTGCGTGCATGGCGGCGGGATTGGTGCGGCGCGGCGTACGAACTGATCCCTACCGGATCCCCGCCCGCATGAACGACTGCACGAACTGGCGCTGGAACAGCAGGAACGCGATCAGCAGCGGCGCGGCCGACATCAGCGTCGCGGCGGTGATGACCGACCAGTCGATGCCCTGATCCGTCGACGAGAACACCTGCAGTCCCACCGTCAGCGGCCGGGATTCCACCGAGTTGGTGATGATCAGCGGCCACAGGAAGTTGTTCCAATGGTGGCTGACCGACACCAGCCCGTAGGCCACGTAGATCGGCTTGGCCAGCGGCACGTACACCTTCCAGAGCACCTGCAGCGCGTTCGCGCCTTCCATGCGGGCCGCCTCTTCCAGTTCCCGCGGAACCGTCTTGAAGGTCTGGCGCAACAGAAAGATGCCGAAGGCCGAGGCGAAGTACGGCAGTCCGATTGCAAACACCGTGTCGCGTACGCCCAGGAGGCTCATCGACCGGTAGTTTTCCACCAGCAGCACGTCGGGCATGATCATCAGCTGCAACAGCACCAGCATGAAGACAAAATCGCGGCCGCGGAACTCGAAGCGCGCGAACGCATAGCCCGCCAGCGTCGACAGCACGAGCTGCGCGGCCAGCACCATCGTGACCAGCACGAACGTGTTCAGGAAGTAGCGCGGAAACGGCGCCGCGTTCCAGGCACGGACGAAGTTGTCCAGCGTCAGCGGCGCAAAAAGATCAAAGCGGGTGGCGTAGGCGGGCGGATGGAACGCCGCCCACATCGCGTAGGCCAGCGGCAGGATCCACAAGAGGCCAAGCGCCCACGCGCCCAGGGTATCGAGCTTGTCTTTCATTGGTAGTGCGTCCTGCGGTCCAGCCAGCGGAACTTGATCAGCGCCGTCAGCGCCAGCACCACCAGCAACACGACGGTCAGGGTCGCGGCATAGGCCGTGTCCCAGAAGCTGAATCCCACCTGGTAGATGTAATAGAGCAGCAAGGTGCTGGCGTTGTCCGGCCCGCCGCGCGTCATCACGACCACGTGGTCGACCAGCCGGAACGCGTTGATCAGTGCATTGATCAGCACGAAGAGCGTGGTGGGCATCAGCAGCGGCCACAGGATGCGGCGGAAATACTGCCAGCGCGAGGCGCCTTCCAGCATGGCCGCTTCACGCAGCGACGGCGACACCGTCTGCAGCGCGGCCAGATAGAAGATCATGAAAAAGCCGGCCTCTTTCCAGACCGTCACCAGCATCAGCGCGGGCAGCGCGGTTTCGCGGTTGCCCAGCCAGTTGGGACCCGGCGCGCCGAACCACCCCATCACCTGCGCGATCAGCCCGTACTGCGGCGTGTAGAAGAACAGCCAGATGTTGGCGACTGCCACCATCGGCAGCACGGTTGGCGTGAAGTACGCCATGCGCAGGAACCCGCGTCCGGTGAGATTGCGGTTGACCCATAGCGCCATGATCAGCGCGATGCCGATCGAGGTGGGAATGGTGCCCAGCGCAAACCACAGGTTGTTCCAGAGCGACTGCCAGAACACGGGGTCGTCGCGCATGACCGCGTAGTTGTCCAGCCCGACGAAGCGGGCCGGGCGCGCGCCCTTTGGGGTGGAGAAAAAGCTGTGCCAAAGCGTCGCCACCGCCGGGTAATGCGTGAAGGCGGCGAGCAGCACGATGGCTGGCAGCAGAAGCAGCCAGCCATAAAGCGCATTCAAAGAGCGGCTCATCGTGCGTGCGGTCGGTTTACTTGTAGGAACGCAGTATGCGATCGGACTCGCGCTGCGCGTCGGTCAGGGCCTGCTGCGGCGTCTTCGAGCCCGTCAGCGCTGCCTGCAGGGCGTCGTTCAGGGTCTTGGTGACGCGCTGGTTTTCATGCGTGGAGAATTCCGCCACGCTGACTTCCAGCTGGTCGCGCGCGACCGTGGCGGCCGGCACTTCCTGCGCGTACTTCTTCATCTTCTCGGTTTCCCAGGCGGCCGGCGTCACGGCCACGTAGCCGGTGGCGATGCTCCAGTCGGCCGCGCGCTCGGGCGTGGTGGCCCATTGCGCGAACTTCAGCGCCGCGGCCTGCTGCTCCGGCGTGCCGCTCTTGAAGATGTAGAAGTTGCCGCCGCCCGTGGGGCTGCCGCCGCGCTTTTGCTGCGGCATCATCGCCACGCCGAACGGGAAGTCCGCGTTCTTGCGGATGTTGGTCAGGTTGCCCGTGGTGGTCCACACCATGGCCGCCTTCTTTTCCAGGAAGTCCTTGGGCGTGGTGCCCCAGTCGATCGTGCCGGTCGGCATGATCTTGTGCTTGGCCGACAGGTCGCGCCAGAACTGCGCGGCTTCGACCACTGCCGGCTTGTCCAGGTAGACCTCGTTGCCGGCTTCGTTCATCAGGATCGCGCCGTTGGGCGTGGTCAGCGCCTGGAACAGCCAGTACGCGAATGCGCCGCCCGACGGGATCTCGATGCCCCACTGCGTCGTGTTGCCCGAGGCGTCCTGCTTGGTCAGCTTCTTGCCGTAGTCGACCAGCTCGGCCCAGGTCTTGGGCGGCTTTTCGGGATCCAGGCCGGCAGCCTTGAAGAGATCCTTGTTGTAGTACATGACGATCGTCGAACGCTGGAACGGCACGCCCCAGGTGTGGCCGCCGGTGCGGCTGTTCTGCATGAAGGCGTCATAGAAGCCGCCCAGCCACTTCTTGTCGGCGTCGGTCTTGGCCAGGCCGTCGATGGGGACGATGGCGTCTTCGTCGATCAGCGTGAACATGTCGGTGGACAGCAGCACGGCCAGTTGCGGCGGGGTGCCGCCCTTGAGCGCGGTCAGCGCCTTGGCGATGGAGTCCTGGTACGAACCGGCGTAGATCGGCTTGATCTTGATGTTGGGATTTTCCTTCTGGAAATCCGTCACCATGTCGTCGACGATCTTGGTGATCGGGCCGCCGACGGCGACCGGGTAGTAGAACTCGACCTCGACGGGCTTGTTCTGCGCCTGCACAGGCAGAGACAGGCAGGCGGCGGCCAGGCTGGCGGCCAGGGTCTTGAGTACGATGCGTCGCATGGGATGTTCCTTTCCTGTGTGTGGGCTATTTTTTTTAGCGCCCGTCGGTGTTGATGACCGCCGAATCGGCGGCAAAGAAATGCTGTTGCCCGTCCGGCCAGGACAGGCGCAGCGACTCGCCGGCGCTTGCGCGCAGATGGCCGCCGACCCGGACGGCCACGCCGCCCGTGTCGCCGATGCGGCACACCACGATGGAGTCCGCGCCGAAGTACTCCACGCTTTCGACGGTGGCGGCGATGCCGTCGCTGTCGATGCGGATATGTTCCGGACGCACGCCAAGCTTCACGGCGCCGCCCGGGGCGTTCGCGATGACCGGGCCTTGCGTGCCGGCGATCACCGTGCCGCCCGCTTGCTGCGCCAGGTTGATCAGGTTCATGGGCGGCGTGCCGATGAAGCGCGCCGCGAACTCGCTGGCCGGACGCGCATACAGGCCATCAGGCGTGTCGTGCTGTTCGATCTGGCCGCCGCGCAGCAGCACCACTTGATCGGCCATGCTCATGGCCTCGGTCTGATCGTGCGTGACGTAGACCATGGTGATGCCCAGGCTCTGCTGCAATGCGCGGATCTCGCGGCGCATTTCGTGGCGCAGCTGGGCGTCCAGGTTGGAAAGGGGTTCGTCCATCAGGCAGACCGGCGCTTCGGAAATCACGGCGCGGCCCAGCGCCACGCGCTGCTGCTGGCCGCCGGACAGTTGCGACGGCTTGCGGTCCAGCAGATGCGACAGACCCAGCAGATCGGCCACGCGCTTCAAGCGCCGGTCGAAGTCCTTGGCGGGCTCCTTGCGCACCTTCAGGCCGAACAGGATGTTCTCGCGCACCGACAGGTGCGGAAACAGCGCATACGACTGGAACACCATCGAGATGCGGCGCTTGGCCGGCGGCAGTTGCGTGACGTCGCGGTCGCCGATGCGGATGGTGCCCGACGTAGGCGTATCCAGGCCGGCGATCATGCGCAGCGTCGTGGACTTGCCGCAACCGGACGGACCCAGCAGGACGGTGAAGCTGCCGGCCGGAACCGTGAAGCTCACGCCTTGGATCGCCGCCGCGCCGGCGTACTGTTTGGTGAGGTTATCCAGAACGATGGATGACATGCTGTCTCGAAGATCTAATTGTTAGATCCGCATTGTTGCCTGTTATGAAAACCTTTTCATTGTGCAGCGCAAACATGACGGATATGTGGCAATGCAGGGGCTTCTGGTCCGGCGTTCAGCCAAACGGATACGGGCCGGGGTAATCCCCAATGACTGCGTGATGCGTGACCAGATTGCCGCTCTGCCACCAATGCAGCTGATAGCCGGGCGGTTCCATGATGTATTGCAGCGTCGGGCGCGGACCGAGTTCCAGCGCAAGCTGGTGCGCGGTGCCCGGACAGGTCGATGCGATCGTGCCGCCAAAGCGCTGGAAAATCGTGCGATGCAGGTGACCGCACAGCACGCGCTCCACGTTGGGGTAGCGGGCGACGATGCGCTCCAGTTCCGGTGCGCCGGCCAGCAGGCCGATGTCGTCCATGTGCTCGATGCCGGTCAGGAATGGCGGGTGGTGCATCAGGACCAGCGTGGGCCGGCCGGGCTGTTCGGCCAGGCGTTCAGCCAGCCAATCCAGGCGCGTCTGGCAGAGTTCGCCATGGCTCTTCATCGGCACGACGGTGTCCAGCGCCAGCATGCGCAGTGGATAGGTCTCGATGGCGTACTGCACGAATTGTCCGCCGTCCTGCAGGTACGCGTGGTCGGGAAACGCGGCGCGCAGTTCGGCGCGGTCATCGTGATTGCCGGGCAGCAGGAAATACGGAATCTCAAGCGCCTGCAGGTGCTCGCGCAGCGTCTGATATTCGATGGGCTTGCCCAGGTCCGTCAGGTCGCCGGTGATCAGCACGCAGTCGGGGCGCGGCGTCAGCGCGTTCAGGGCGCGCACCGCCGGCGCCAGAAACGCCGCCGGATCGATGATGCCGTAGGCCTTGTCTCCCGGGGTGCGCATGTGAAGGTCGGTGATTTGTGCGATGAGCATGGCGGTCTGGAAGTTGTCTGAATGGTGGGTAGCGGGCTTAGCGGCGCACGGATGCAGCAGTGCCGCCGACGACGATGCAATGCGGCAGGCGGTTCGATTGCGGCGGCTGGCCATGGATTTGCGCCAGCAGGTTCGAGCACGCCGTCTGCCCAATGCCGTCGCTGGGCTGTGCGACGGTGGTCAGCGGCGGCGTCAGCAACGCGCCAAAGCGCATGCCGTCAAAGCCGCATACGGAAATGTCGGCGGGCACGGACAGACCCAGTCCCACCAGGTCGGCGATGACGGCGGTGGCGAGCAGGTCGTTGGAGCAAAAGAGCGCCGTGGGCGCCTGCTTGCCGCGCAGCGCGGCCTTCAAGGCATCCACGTCGCTGCCGGTGTGCGAGCTCATGGCGATGTGCTGGATCGTGTCCAGACCCAGCTTCTTTGCGCTGGCGCGCGCGCCCATCAGACGACGGCGCGCGCGGTCCGAGGCGGTCAGCGGGCCGGTCACCAGCGCGATGCGCTTGTGCCCCATCGCGGCCAGATGCGCCACCATGTCGCTTGCCGCGGCGCGATTGTCGACCGAGGCAAACGGATGATCGTTGGATTCGTTGTAGACCAGGACGTAAGGAATGCCGCTGCGGTCCAGGTCGTCCAGCGTGGCGCTCTTGCTGACGTCGGCCACGGTCAGGATGAGGCCGTCGACCTGATGGTCGATCAGGCCCTGCACGGCCGCGGATTCCACGGCGGGGTCGTAGCCGGTGGCGGTCAGCATGACGCTGTAGCCCGATTCACGAGCGCGGCGTTCGGCGCCTTCGAAGCACTCGGCGAACACGGGGTTCGATAGCGTGGGCAGGATCAACCCGATGGTGCGCGTGCTGCCTGAACGCAGGCTGCGACCGACGCGGTTGGGCCGAAAGCCCGCGCGCTTGGCGATGTTGCGGATGTGCGCCAGCGTGTCGGGATGCACGATCTCCGGCTGGTTGAACGCGCGCGACACCGTCGCCGGCGAAACCCCCGCCTTGCGAGCCACTTCGATGATGGAAAAGCGGGGCGACGGGCGCGTAGCCATTGATGGAATCGCTGCAAGTTTGCTGAAAACGATTTCACTTTACTTGAGGAATATGAACTTTGTATTGCACGGGTTTGCGCTATGCTGGTGCGAACGCAACAACACAAAGCCATGGCGCAGCGCGTTATTCGGCGGAAAACCCGTTATTTCGGTGTTTCTCCCAATTGACGCAATACGCACAACGGCGGGGTCGGTGTGCCGGGCATGACGCTTGCTTTCACGGGCAGGCAGCCACGCCGGGCATACCCTCGGTCAAGGGGACCGGGTGCGCAGTATGTTTTTCCGCGCTCGTCGCGGCACCGGCAAAGAGGAAAGAATCATGTCTACTGCCTTGAACAGACTGGGCGCGGTTGAAGCCGTGCGCAAGCTGCAACGGCGTGAATTGACCGCAGTGCAACTGGTGCGCGCCTGCTTCGCGCGCATCGAACAGCGCGAGAACACCGTCCATGCCTGGACGGCCCTGCAGAAGCAGGCTGCGCTCGACCAGGCCGAAACCCTCGACCGCGGCGCGCTGCGCGGTCCGCTGCACGGCCTGCCCATCGGCGTGAAAGACTTGTTCGACACCGCCGACCTGCCCACCCGCTACGGGTCCCCCATCTACGACCGCCATCGCCCCGGACTGGACGCCGCCTCTGTAGCGCTATGCCGTGGCGCGGGCGCCATCGTCATCGGCAAGACCGTCACCACCGAATTCGCCACCTACCAGGCCGGCCCCACGCGCAATCCGCGCAACGAGGCCTACACCCCCGGCGGCTCGTCCAGCGGCTCGGCCGCTGCGGTGGCCGACGACATGGTGCCCTTTGCGCTGGGTTCGCAAACGGCGGGTTCCATCATCCGACCGGCGTCCTATTGCGGCGTGGTCGGTTTCAAGCCCACCTTCGGCGGGATCTCCCGCGCCGGCGTGAAAAGCCTGGCCGAATCGCTGGATACGGTCGGCGGATTCGCGCGCTCGGTGGAAGATGTGGCGCTGTTCTCGTCGGTCCTGATGCGCGATCCGCGCATGCTGGACCTGTCCTATCACGACGCGCCGCGCGTGGGCATGTATCGCAGCCTGCAGTGGCGCCATGCGCAGCCCGAAACCAAGGAAGCCTTCGCGCAAGCCGCGGCGATCCTGTCGCGCGCGGGCGCCAAGGTCGAGGAAGTGCCGCTGCCGCCGGAGCATTGCGTGCTGGTGCAGCTGCATTCGGACATCATGGCGTTCGAGGCCTCGCAGGCGCTGGCGTACGAACGCGTGGAACATGCCGCGCAGCTCAGTCCCAAGCTGCAGGCCATCCTGGAATCCGGCGCGCAGATCAGCGCGGAGCAGCACATCAAGAACCTGGAACGCGCCGCTGAATCGCGCGCGCGGGTCGACACGTGGTTCGACCGATACGACGTGCTGATTGCCCCCAGCGCCAGCGGCGAGGCGCCCTTTGCAGACCTGGGCACGGGCGATCCGCAGTTCTCGCGGGCCTGGACATTGTTCGGCCTGCCCTGCCTGAACCTGCCCTTCGCGACAGGACCGCAGGGCCTGCCGGTGGGCTTGCAGCTCGTCGGCGCGCGGTATGAAGACCATCGACTGCTCGCCATCGGCGCATGGGTTCATGCGCGTCTGCTGGCAGCGAATGCGCCAGATATCGGCGCCTCTGACATGTGGCCGCGCGGCTGATTGCGCGGCTTCCAATGTTGGACGGCGTCAGGCGCCTGGCAAGAGGATCGTCAGCGCGTGACAGCTGTTAAAGGGTGTCTGACACTCTGCCGTGCGAAGACGGATCACCCCAAATGAAAAAGCCCGCCGGATAAGGCGGGCTTCGTTTTGTGCCCCGTAATCGGGGGCCTCAGGCCTGGTCGTGGATCACACGGCTTCGGCGGCTTCCTGTTCGGCGGTGACGGCGCCGGAATTGATGTGGCGGTTCACGGCGCTCAGCACGGCCTGGAACGAGGCCGTCACGATGTCGCGGTCGATGCCCACGCCAAAGCCCGTGGCAGATTCGCCGACGCGCAGTTCGACATAGGACGCGGCGCGGGTGCCGGTGCCGGTGCCGATGGCGTGCTCGTGGTAATCCATGATGCGAACCGGCACATCCAGCGCGGCCACGAAGGCCGAGATCGCGCCGTCGCCCTTACCGCGCACGATGCGGCGCTCGCCGTTGAATTCAAGTTCGGCTTCGATGCTGAAGTGCTGGCCTTCGCCGGCCGACGGATCGCCGTCGATGCGATGACGGATCAGCTTCCACGGCGCCTTCTGCTCAAGGTATTCGCGGTTGAAGATCGTGTGCACGTCGTCGGCGGTGACTTCGCGGCCGGTCTCGTCGGTGACGCGCTGGATGGCACGGCTGAATTCGATCTGCAGCCGGCGCGGCAACACCAGGCCGTGTTCCTGCTCGAGCAGGTACGACACGCCGCCCTTGCCGGACTGGCTGTTCACGCGGATCACGGCGTCGTAGCTGCGGCCGAGGTCGGCGGGGTCGATCGGCAAGTACGGCACTTCCCAGACGGCGTCGGCCTTTTGCAATGCGAAGCCCTTCTTGATCGCGTCCTGGTGCGAGCCGGAGAACGCGGTGAAGACCAGGTCGCCCGCGTACGGATGGCGCGGATGGACCGGCAACTGGTTGCAGTATTCGGCGCAGCGGCGCACTTCGTCGATGTCCGAGAAGTCCAGGCCGGGATGCACGCCCTGCGTGTAGAGGTTCAACGCGAGCGTGACGAGGTCCACGTTGCCGGTGCGCTCGCCGCTGCCGAAGAGGCAGCCTTCGATGCGGTCGGCGCCGGCCATCACGGCAAA
This sequence comes from Achromobacter sp. UBA5777, assembly GCF_002418565.1. Taxonomy (NCBI): domain Bacteria; kingdom Pseudomonadati; phylum Pseudomonadota; class Betaproteobacteria; order Burkholderiales; family Alcaligenaceae; genus Achromobacter; species Achromobacter sp. UBA5777. The sequence goes on from NZ_DIEJ01000063.1 coordinate 11,905, forward strand.
CTCGGCGGCGGCCACGGCGGTGCCGCGGTCATTGTGCGGATGGACGCTGAGCACGATGCTGTCGCGGCGGGCCAGATTCTTGTGCATCCACTCGATCTGGTCGGCGTACAGGTTGGGCGTGGTCGCCTCGATGGTGGCGGGCAGGTTCAGCACCATCTTGTGGTCGGGCGTGGGTTGCCAGACATCGGCGACGGCGTCCGAGACTTCCAGCGCGAATTCGGGTTCGGTCGTGCTGAAGACTTCGGGCGAGTACTCGTAGCTCCACTTGGTTTCGGGACGCTGCGACGTGTACTGCTTGATGAGGCGCGTGCCGGTGGTGGCGATGTTCTTGATCTCGTCCTTGGACATGTTGAACACGACCTTGCGGAAGGCCGGTGCGCAGGCGTTGTACATGTGGACGATGGCCTGCTTGGCGCCCGCGGCGGCTTCCACGGTGCGGCTGATCAGGTCTTCGCGCGATTGGGTCAGCACGATGATGGTCACGTCATCGGGAATGCGCTTCTCGTCGATGAGCTTGCGCACGAAGTCGAAGTCGGTCTGCGACGCGGACGGGAAGCCGACTTCAATTTCCTTGAAGCCGATCTTCACGAGCTGTTCGAAGAAGCGGACCTTGCGTTCCACGCTCATCGGCTCGATCAGCGCCTGGTTACCGTCGCGCAGGTCCGTGCTCATCCAGATCGGCGCCTTCGTGATGCGGCGGCTGGGCCAGGTGCGTTCGGAGAAATCGCGGGTAAAGGGCGCGAAGGGGACGTATTTGGTGGCGGGGTTGGCAAGCATCATCACTACACCTCGATCGGTTTCTTTTGAATCCCGGCGCGTTTTGCGCTCGTCGGCATCGCAACCGGATGACGGTCTTGTGCCAGGGTTTGCCGGGATGGCCGGCAGGATTCAGAGATAAAAAGGGGAAATCGCGTGTGGCAAACGTGGCTGCCGAGCTACCACGGGGACACTAGGCCCGGCAACCGATCGGTAGCAATAGCGATAGCGCGATGAAGGAGGATTGAACGCGCAGGCCGGCGACCGGAGCGGCGGAGCGTCCGGTGGCAATCGCGAGGGAGGTGCGGTAAGCGGCCATGGGGTGCTAGTCAAACACACTTTTTCGGGAAGCGCAAACGGAAAGAGCAAGGGACGGATCACATCGCGGTCTTTTCCGTTGGCTGACCGATGGGCCTTTAGAAACGGCAAGGCCGCCTTGCGGCGGCCTTTGGCGGTGCTGGATGCGGCCTAGCGGGCCGGGCCGATGCGGGGTTCGACGTAGCGCGGTTCGCGCGGCGCGTCACGGCGGACGTCGTCGCGCGGATCGCGGCCCGGGCGGTTGGCGCCCGCTTCCAGGATCCGGGCCTGCTCGGCCACCATGTCGATCTTGCCAATGCGGTTGTGGCGCAATTCCGACAGCGAGCGGCGCAGGTCGCCGACGGTGAAGGGTTCCTGCCGGTCGCCCCAGGTCCAGCGCAGCACGCCCAGCGATTCTTCAGACAGGTTGGGCGCCAGTTCGGCCAGCGTATCTGTGCCGACCGGCGTCGCGGCGCCGGAGGCCAGGCTGGCGTAGAACCAGGCGCGCACCGAAAAGAAGACGATCAGGGTCCAGATGCCGGCAACCACCCACCAGAGGTAGGGATTGATCCGCTGCGCCATGTCCTGGGTGGGCTGGCCTAGCGTATGCAGGAAGTCGTAGTTCATGCGCTTGCCGAAATCGAGTATCCAGGAGGCAACCAGATACCAGACAACGATCGCGACAGCGATGACGATCGCGCGCAAAACGAGTCGGGGAAGCGCCAGTTTGAGCAGGGTCTGGCCGATCAGTCGGCAGTCCTGGCGAACGCTTGCGGGCGAAGTCAGATTCATCATGCAAAATATTGTACCTATGACCCGTCCAATTTTAGAACTGCGGCCTGGCCAGCACCTGACGCTGACCCCACAACTACAACAGTCCATCCGGCTGTTGCAGCTGTCCACGCTCGACCTCGAAGCGGAAATCTCGCAAGTGCTGGCCGAAAATCCCCTGCTTGACCGGGAGGACGAGCCGTCGTCGGCCGAGGCTGAGTCGCGGGCAGAGTCCGAGCGCGAGTCCTCGGTGCAGGACGATGAGCCGGCGGCCGAGCGCGAGACGCCCATCGACGAGATGCCGGGTTCGGGCGGCGTGTACCCCGATGACGACGCCAGCCTGCCCGAGGCGGCGCGTCCGGACACCTTGCGCGAGCATCTGCTGGGCCAGCTTGCCCTGACCCGGGCGGCGCCGCGCGATGCCGCGCTGGCGTCCCTGCTGATCGACGAACTGGACGAAAACGGATACCTCGGATCGCCGTTGGATGAGATTCTGGGTTGGCTTCCGGCAGAAATGGAGCCGGACATGGACGAGCTGCGCGCGGCGCTGTCGCTGCTGCAGTCGTTCGATCCCGTGGGTATCGGCGCGCGCGACATGGCCGAGTGCCTGCACCTGCAGTTGCGAAATCCCGACCTCAGCCGGTTGCCCGAGGCGGCCGATCCCGCCGTGCTGGCCTGTGCGCGGCGGATCTGCGCTGAACACCTGCCGCTGCTGGCAACCGGCAACGCCGCGCGCGTATGTGCGGCGCTGGGTTGCGACGAACCCACGTTCCGCGCGGCGCATGCGTTGATCCTGCGCCTGGAGCCCCGCCCCGGACGGGCGTGGACCGTGCCGGCCGCCGAATATGCGGTGCCGGACGTCATCGTGCGCAAGACGCGGCGCGGCTGGCAGGCCACGCTTAACAGCGCCGCCGTGCCGCGCTTGCAGATCAACGGTCTGTATGCGCAGATGCTGGGCAACCAGAAGGAATCCGCGCACGCCGGGCTGCAAGCCCAATTGCAGCAGGCCAAATGGATGATCCGGAACGTGGAGCAGCGCTTCGACACCATCCTGCGCGTGTCGCAGGCCATCGTCGAACGCCAGACCGCATTTTTCAGCCAGGGACCGGCGGCCATGCGCCCGCTGATCCTGAAAGACATTGCCGGCGAACTCGGCTTGCACGAATCGACCATTTCACGCGCCACAACGCAGAAGTACATGCTCACTCCGTTTGGCACGTTGGAGCTCAAGCGCTTCTTCGGCACGGGCGTTTCGACCGAAGGCGGGGACGCCACGTCGGCGACGGCGGTGCAGACCTACATCCGCCAGATGGTGGCTGACGAGAATCGCGCCAAGCCGTTGTCGGACAGTCAGATCATGCAAAAACTGGCCGATCAGGGGATAGTGATCGCCCGCCGGACGGTGGCAAAGTACCGCGAAGCGCTGCGGATTGCCCCGGCCGCGCTGCGCAAGGCGCAAGCCGCCGCGCGTTGAAATAAGGGACAAGCTTCGGCAAAATTGTCCCTAATTTCAACGGCTTGCGTGACACTTCGGTTGCAAAATTATTTGCGTGAAGGGCTTGCCAGGGCCTAAATAATTTTCGATAATCATTCGCATGTACATTTGCGTATGTAATGCCATCACCGAACGCCAAGTCCGCGCCAGCGTGGACGCGGGCGCGACGACGCTTTCCGACCTGCAGTTCGAGCTGGGCGTGGCCACGTGCTGCGGCTGCTGCGCGGCAACCGCCGCCGAGTACCTGCCGGGCGGCCGCTGCTCCAGCGTGTGCGACGTGCGCTCCATCGCAGTTCCGGTCAATGCTCCCGCCCTCGTCGAATCGGACACGCCGGCTGCCAACAGCAGCTTCCCGATTCCGCTGGTCGCCATCGCCTGAGCATTGGTGTCAATTCCGGCTCGCTGCCTTCATGCGGCGAGCCGCGACATTTCCTTCTCGCAAAACTCCCTGATATCCATCGCCAGCTGACGCGCCGGTTCGCGCGCGTTGCCGGCGACGCATAGCGCCAGCTCCGACGGCGGGACGGCGGGCAGGCCCACGTCCAGGATCCGGTGCCCGTCCGCGATGCAGCGGCGTTCCAGCAGCGCGATACCCAACCCGCCCGCCAGCGCGGCCTGCACGCCCGACAGGTTCGGGCTTTCGTAGGCGATGCGCCAGCGGCGTCCGGCGGACTCCAGCGCATGAATCGCACGGTTGCGGTAGATGCAGCCCTGCGGAAACGCCACCAGCGGCACGGGCGCCTCCGGCGTCAGCGGCGCCTGCACCGATGCGCTGCCGATCCAGTGCAGCCGCTCGGGCCACGCGGCCAGCGCCGTGCCCGCGCCGGGTTCGCGCTTGAGCAGCGCCACGTCCAGATCCCCCCGCTCCAGGCTGCGCGTCAAGACCGCCGTCAGGTCACAACGCACCGACAGCTGCACCGCGGGCCTCGCCCGGGCGAAGGCGGCGACGACGGCAGTCAGCGCGTCCACCGCAAAGTCGTCCGGAATGCCCAGGCGGATCACGTCCACGCGCTTGCGGCCGCTGACGGCCTCGCGGACCTCGGTAGATAACGCCAGCATCCGGCGGGCATAGCCCAGAAGGCGCTCGCCTTCCTCGGTCAGCTGGACCTGCCGGCCTTCGCGCAGAAACAGCGGGCATTCCAGCGTCTCTTCCAGCTTGCGGATCTGTTGGCTGACGGTGGACTGGCTGCGGTGCACGCGTTCGCCCGCGGCGGTGAAGCCGCCAGCGTCCACGACCGAGACAAAGCTGTGCAGGAGATCGAGATCGAGCATAACGGCGCCTTCAAGCATTCGAATTTCAAATACTTTCGATCCGAATAAAGAGTTTGTCAATGGATGGCTCGGCGCGCAGAATGCCTCGCATCCCGCCGCACATGCGGTTGCAGCGCTACGATGCCGGATCAACCATGAAGGCCCTTTCGACCCCTGCCCCTGCCTTGCCCGCCTCCGACAGCCCGGGCATCAGCCTCCTTCCGATCGCCGCGTTCTGCTTTCTGTGGAGTTCGGCGTTTGCCGCAGCCAAGATCGCCGTGCGCGACTGTCCGCCGCTGACGCTCCTGACGATCCGGTTCCTGATCGCGGGCGCGTTGATGCTGGGCCTGGCGGCGGCCAGCGGTCGTTGGAAGCTGCCTTCGGGCCGCGACTTGGCCTCGCTGGTCCTGCTGGGGGCGCTCAACAACGCGCTGTACCTGGGCTTGAGCTGGTCGGGCATGACCACCGTGTCGTCGGCGTTCACCGCCGTACTCATCAGCACCAACCCGCTGCTCATCGGCGTGCTGGCGGGGCCGTTGCTGGGCGAGCGGCTGAGCTGGCGCAAACTGCTCGGGTTGTGTCTTGGGTTGGCGGGTGTGGCGCTGGTGTTGCGATCGCGGCTGACCGGCATGCAGGAGGACCTGCACGGCACGCTGCTTGTGACCGGGGGCCTGATTGCATTGGTGGCCGGCACCCTGCTTTACAAGATGCTCAAGCCCACCTCCGGTCTGTGGACGTCGACGGGCATACAGTCGCTGGCAGGCGCCGCGGCATTGCTGCCGTTCGCCCTGGCCACCGAAAACCTCGGCGATGCGCGTCTGACTTCCAGCCTGATCTGGAGCATGGCCTACATGATCGTCGCGGTGTCGATGGGCGGTTATTACCTGTGGTTCATGATTCTGGGCCGCGCCAGCGCCACCTCGGCCAGCGCACTGCATTTTCTGATGCCGCCGCTTGGCCTGTTGTTCGGTTGGGTGGTGCTGCGCGAGCCCGTCTCGTGGCTGGACCTGCTGGGCATCGTGCCCATCGCATTCGGCATCTGGCTTGCGACGCGGCGCACCGCGTGAATTGAGGACGGTCAACGCAGCCTGATCCGGTTGCTGATATGCAACGAGCTGGCGTGACGCGTGGCAGCGCAGAATGACGCGGCGCAGGGGGCGCCGCGGAACATATATGGGGACAATCGCGAAGCCATTTCTGCGCGACTAGCGTCTGCAGCCCGCGCCGTTGCGTCGCCACGCATGCAAGGCCTCAGACACACATACTCATTCTCATTAGCTTGTCGCTTTCTTGTTGCGCTCCTAAAGCCGTTTACCAAATGCAGAGCAAGGCTAGGCGCGGCCCTGCGGCCAATGGTAGTCTGCATGGGTTGCGTACGCGCGGCATCGTGCGCTCCTTTGTCGCGATGCGCTCGCGTCGCGCCTGACTGCAAGGAGTCCATCATGAAAGGCGACAAAACCGTCATCCAGTTTCTCAACAAGCAACTGACCAACGAACTGACGGCCATCAACCAATATTTCCTGCATGCCCGCATGCTGAACCATTGGGGCTTCGACAAGCTGGGCAAGCACGAGTACGAAGAATCCATCGGCGAAATGAAGCACGCCGATCGTCTGATCGCCCGCATCTTCATGCTGGACGGCCTGCCCAATCTGCAAGACCTGCACAAGCTGCTGATCGGTGAAGACGTGCCGGAACTGCTGGCCTGTGACCTGAAGCTCGAAACGGCTGCTCAGGCCACCGTCAAGGAAGCCATTGCGTATTGCGAATCGGTGCGGGACTACGTGTCGCGCGATCTGTTCCAAGACATCCTGGACGACACCGAAGAGCACATCGACTATCTGGAAACGCAGATCGACCTGATCGACAAGGTCGGCATCCAGAACTACCTGCAAAGCCAGATGTCCGTGCCTGAATAAGGCTGCTGGCTGCAAAAGAAATGGCGCCCCGCGGGGCGCCATTTTTTTTGCCGTGAACCCGCGTGCGCAGGTGGCGATGCGACGTTTTTATTGCAAACGTCTTACTGCGGACGGGCCGGGCATTCGGCCATCGTGCCCCAGGCACGGTTAGGCGCGCAGTACTTGTTGCGGGCGTTCCAGGAACACGAGGGACGCTCGAAGAAGCCTTGCGTGGCGCATTGGGCCAGTTCGCGCCGCAGCGCGTCCTGCCAGCCTTGCGCGCCGGCTGCCGGCGCGGTGTTGGGCGGCGGCGGGGGCGCCTGCACCATCTGCGGCGTGCCGTAGCTGCCGCCAGCGGCTACGCCGCCGTTGATGGCGGTTGACGTGCCGGGCACCAGCAGGTCCATCGTGCTGACATCGGAATTGCCCGACGGCAGCGGCACCTGAGACGAGGCGGCGATTTCGCGCGCCTGTTCGGGGCTGATGCGTTCACGCGAGATCTGGACGGCGGGATCGCTGACGGTGTCGAACAGCGACACCGTGTTGACCTGCCATTCGCGATCGGACGGTTTGTCGGGCACGCCCAATGTGCCGTCGATGCGCGGCTGCGGCGGCTGCGCCACATACGGACGGCCATTGGCGTCCAGCACGGGCTGCTGGGACGCGGCTGCGTCCTGCCCAGGAGCGGGCGCGGCCGCCGGCGCATGCGCCACCAGCCAGTCACCCAGTTGAATGCCGCCCCATGCCGACGCGCCGAGCGCGATAAGGAGCGTTGCGAATAAAAAACGCCAAGACATTGCTACCCTCAATCTGCCGTGCGGAACCCGAACGGGTCTACGCCTTGTCTCCGAAAACCTTGCCGCCGTGCTCCCGCATGGCGTGGAATTTCACATCGGGATACAGTTCCTCGGCGACGCGCAACTGCGCGGGAGAACCGATCAAAAACGCCGCAGCATCGACGACATCATAGGCGATATGGGCGGCATTGGCATCCATGAACTTGCGCAGCGCCTTGGGGTTTTCAGACGTAATCCAACGTGCCATTGTGTAGCGCGAAGGCAGCATCCGGGCATCCACGCCGTACTCCGTCTTCAGGCGGTGCGCGACCACTTCAAACTGCAGTTGGCCGACCGCGCCCAGCAGCAGCGAGCCGCCAGCAACTTCGGGACGGAACACCTGAATGGCCCCTTCCTCGCCCAATTGGGTGAGGCCGGTGCGCAATTGCTTCGTGCGCAGCGGGTCTTTCACTTCAACCGCCTGGAACAGTTCCGGCGCGAAGAACGGCAGGCCCGTGAACTGCAGGGTCTCGCCTTCGGTCAGCACGTCGCCCAGTTGCAGCACGCCGTGGTTCGGGATGCCGATGACGTCGCCCGCATAGGCCTCGTCGAGCAGTTCGCGGCGCTGCGACAGGAAGGACACCACGTTGTTGGGGCGCATTTCCTTGTTGGTGCGCGCCACCTTCAGGCGCATGCCGCGCTCGAAGCGGCCGGAGCTCACGCGCACGAACGCGACGCGGTCGCGGTGGGCGGGGTCCATGTTGGCCTGCACCTTGAACACCACACCGGTGAACTTGGGCTCTTCGGGCTTGACTTCGCGTTGCAGCGCCATGCGCGCGCCCGGGGGCGGCGCCTGATCGACCAGAGCGTCCAGCACTTCCTGCACGCCGAAGTTGTTGATGGCCGAACCGAAGAACACGGGCGTCTGCTTGCCGGCCAGGAACTGGTCGCGGTCGAAGGCGGGCGCCGCTTCGTTGATGAGCTCGATCTCGCCGCTGGCCTGGTCGAACGCGCCGCCGAAGCGCTTGGCGATTTCGGGGTTGGTCAGGCCTTCGATGAAGTCGTCGTTGTCGGAACGGCGCTCCTGGCCGGGACGGAACACGCGCATGCGGTCACGGCGGATGTCGAACACGCCGCCGAACGACTTGCCCATGCCCACCGGCCACGAGAACGGCACGGCGTCCATGCCCAGGTGCCCTTCGATCTCGGACAGGAGTTCCAGCGGCTCGCGCACTTCGCGGTCCATCTTGTTGATGAACGTGATGATCGGCGTGTTGCGCGCCCGGCAGACTTGCAGGAGGCGGATGGTCTGCGGCTCGACGCCGTTGGCCGCGTCGATCACCATCAGCGCGGCGTCCACTGCCGTCAGCACGCGGTACGTATCTTCGGAGAAGTCCTGGTGGCCCGGCGTGTCGAGCAGGTTGATGACGCAGTCGCGGTACTCCATCTGCATCACCGAGGACGCCACGGAAATGCCGCGCTGCTTTTCGATTTCCATCCAGTCGGACGAAGCATGGCGCGACGCCTTGCGCGCCTTGACGCTGCCGGCGATCTGAATGGCGCCTGCGAACAGCAACAGTTTTTCCGTCAGCGTGGTCTTGCCCGCGTCAGGGTGGGAAATGATGGCGAACGTACGGCGCCGTGCGACTTCGTTGGAAATGCTCATGGTCGGAGGATTCTACTTAACGCCGCTCTACAGGCCGGCGCGGTCCGGTGTCGTGCACGAAAACATGTGGGGCACGCGCCGTTGCCGGCCCGTGCCCCACGCTTTTAATTTCAGTTGTGGCGGCGGAAGGTTGCCAGGAACACGCCGGCCAGGATGAAGAGCGACCCGAAGGTGCGGTTCATCCAGCGGATGTGCTTGGCGTCGCGCAAGAGGCGCAACACGCGCGCCGCCAGCAGCGTGTACACGCCCATCGCCACCAGGTCGGTGAACGCCAGCGTGGCCGCCAAGGCCGCGTACTGCGGCGTCAGCGACAGCGCCGGATCCACGAACTGCGGCACCACGGCCAGCAGGAACACGGTGCCCTTGGGGTTCATGGTGTTGATCAGAAACCCGCGCAGGACCAGGTCACGAATGGACGCCTGGCGGGGATCGCCGGCGTCCACCGCGACCGGCGCGGCGTCCGTGCGGATCTGGCGCACCCCCAGGTAGATCAGGTAGGCAACGCCCAGGTACTTGACCACGTTGAAGGCCATTTCCGACGTTGCCAGCACGGCGCCCAACCCCACGGCGACCACGACGAACTGGAACAGGATGCCCATGATCAGGCCGGCCGTGTTCCAGTAACCGCGCGCAAAGCCGTATTTCAGGCCGGACGACATGGCCGAGATGGCGCCGGCGCCCGGTGAGAACGAAATGGCCCAGGAGGCCAGGAAGAACGTCAACCAGGTGGATAAGGGCATGATGGCGCGGGTCCGTGGATCGCAGTGTCGGGGTTGCGGGAGATATTACTTGCTCAGCAACGCGGCGCGCGGCGCGCCGCTCGGGCGGCCTTGGCCGGCGCGTCCTTCGGCCGGGCGGCCCGAACCGGCATTGCCGGCCGGACGCGACGAAC
>NZ_DIEJ01000020.1:0-3600 GCF_002418565.1 Achromobacter sp. UBA5777
TCCGCATCCAGTCGGTTTCCCCGGCCGTACGGGCCCGCGCGTGACAGGCAGCCAAGCCGGCCTGCAGCGCATAGGGCCCACGCGCGCCGCCCAGCGCATCGGCCCGGTCCAGCGCCGCCAGCCCGCGCCGGATCAAGAGCGGATCCCAGCGGCGGCGGTCCTGTTCCATCAGCAGCACCGGCCGGCCCTGGCCATCGGTGCGCGCATGCAGGCGCGACGCCTGCAGTTCCATCAGCGCGACCAGACCATGCGCCTCGGCCTCCGACGGCGTCAGTTCCGCCAGAATGCGGCCCAGGCGCAGCGCTTCGTCGCACAGGCCCGGGCGCATCCAGTCATCGCCCAAGGTCGCGGAATAGCCTTCGTTGAAGATCAGATAGATGACTTCCAGCACCGAGGCCAGACGCGGCGCGCGGTCGGCGGCCGAGGGCACCTCGAACGGTACGTTGGCCGCGGACAGGGCGCGTTTAGCGCGTACGATGCGCTGCGCGATGGTCGATTCCGACGCCAGGAACGCGCGCGCGATCTCGGCCGTCGTCAGCCCGCCCAAGAGGCGCAGCGTCAGCGCCACGCGGGCCTCGGTGGACAGCAGCGGATGGCAGGCGGTGAAGACCAGCCGCAGCAGATCGTCGCCGATGTCGTCTTGGCGCGCCGCATCCAGCGCGTCGACGAAGTCGGGCTCCACGTCGGCCTGCAAGGCTTCCAGCTCGTGGCCGATCTGCTCGTGCTTGCGGGTGTGCAGCGCATCCAGCCGCAGCCGGTCGCGCGCACGGTTCTTTGCGGTGGTCATGAGCCATGCTCCGGGATTGTCCGGCACGCCCGTCTGGGGCCAGCGCTCCAACGCCGCAACCAGCGCATCCTGGGCCAGCTCTTCGGCCAGCCCCACGTCGCGCACCAGACGCGCCACCCCCGCGATGACGCTGGCGGCCTCGATCCGCCAGACCGTCTCGATGGCGCGATGCGTAGCCGCCTGCGTCATGCGCCGGTCGCTTCGCCGGGAACCATGTAGGCGAACTCCCAGACGTGCCCATCCAGGTCCTCGAACCCGTGTGCGTACATGAAGCCGTGGTCCTGCGGCGCGCGCGGCGCCGTGCCGCCCGCGGCGACGGCCCGGGCCACCAGGTCGTCGATCTCGGCCCGGCTTTCGCAGGACAGGCAGACCAGCACTTCCGTGGTCTGCGTGGCGTCCGCCACCGGCTTGCCGGTAAAGCTCTGGAAAAAGTCCTTCACCAGCAGCATCACGTAAAGGTTGTCGCCGACGACCATGCAGGCGCCCTGGTCGTTGGTGAAGTCGGGGTTGAAGCGGTAGCCCAGTTTCTTGAAGAATGCCTGGGACTTCTGCATGTCGTTGATGGGCAGGTTGACGAAGATCTGCTTGTGCATGGCGTGTCTCGCTTGAGGGTTCAGGGTGGGACGCAGGGGGATCAGACGTTCGGCGTCGGCATCTGGCGGAAGTGCTCGACTTCCTTGCTGGGCTCGAAGTCGTCCAGCTCGAATACCTGGCGCACCTCGATCTCGCAGTCCTGCCCGGGGAAGGGGGGCGGAAAGCGCATCGCCCATTGCATTGCCTCTTCGCGAGAGCGCACCTGGATCATCGTGTAGCCGGCGATCAGCTCCTTGGTTTCGGCAAACGGCCCGTCAAGCAGCTTGCGTTCGCCGTTGCCGTCGTACCGCACGCGCCAACCTTTGGACGTCGGGTGCAGGCCGTTGGCGTCCAGCAACACGCCGGCCTTGACCAGGGCTTCGTGATAGGTCGCCATCGAGGCAAGCAGGCTGTCGTCCGGCATCTTGCCGGCTTCGCTGTCGGGCGTGGCCCGGACGATGATCATGAATCGCATCTGAGGTCTCCAGAGGAGGGATCGCAAGGCCGAAAGGGGCTCTTGTACAGGTACGACGAACGGCGCGGCGGTGGATCGACAACAACAATGCGTGCCTAGGGTAAATACTGAGTCAGCCCGGTGTGTCGGGCTCCTAGCACCCGGTTACGAAGGTCCAGGCCTTGTTGCAGGCGTGTCCCATACACTCGCAGCGTCTTTTACCACCCTGAAGCAACACCATGAAAATTCTGTGCAGTCTTGCCCTTATCGTCTCCGTCTTGTCCGGCTGTGCCGTGTACACGCCGCAAGGCTCCGTAGTCGTCGATCCGCATGACGGCGGCGGCCGGGGCGGCTTCTGTCCGCCTGGACAGGCCAAGAAGGGCAATTGCTGATGTGGCGGCGGCCGGCCGGGAAAGCAGGTCCGGTCTGGCCCCGCGCATTTGCGCAGGCCGTCACTCGCCTACATGAAGCAGGGCCCCAACTCCCGGACTTCAACCGTGGCCCACTGCGCAGCCGGACATTCGGCGGCCAGCGCCAACGCCTCTTCGCGTGACTCGCAGGTCAGCAGGAAAAAGCCGCCGATCATTTCCTTGGCCTCGGCGTATGGGCCGTCCATCAGTTGGCGTTCCCCGTCGCGCACGCGCAGGCGCACGCTTTCGGCATCGGACTTGAGGGATTCGGCGCGCGTGAGCAGGCCGCGCGACTGAAGAGATTCGGCGTAGCGCACCATCTGCGCATAGGCCTCGCGCCCTTCCTCGGGCGTGCGCTGGGCGCGCTGGCCCACCGGTTCAACGATCAGCAGCATGTACGGCATGGGGACTCCCGTTGCGGACTGCGGACTGCGGTCGCCGCGAGCGGCGGGTCCGCTAGGTTAACGCCGATCCCGGCGTCCCCGCCATGCCGGAAAAAAGCGCCTCAATCTTCCTGGAAGATCGATTCGATGGTCGTTTCAAACACGCGGGCGATGGCGAAAGCGAGCGGCAGGCTCGGATCGTAGCGGCCGGTCTCGATGGCGTTGACGGTCTGGCGCGAGACGTCCAGCCGTTCGGCCAACGCGGCCTGGCTCCAGCCGCGTTCGGCGCGCAGTTCGCGGATGCAGTTTTTCATCGATGGCGCAGCGTGTCGACGATCGTGGTGAACGCCCAGACACCGCCCATCAGCGGCCAGACCACGAACATGCTCAGTTTGGGAAAGCCGGCGATTTCCAGGAAGCCATACGTGAACGTGACCCCGGCGGTGACGGCGGCGGCAATGGCCAGGTGTTCCAGCGTGGTCTTGCGGATGAATTCGTCGGACTGGCGCACGGCGCGCACGACGGCTCGCAGCGCCAGCAGAAACGCCAGCATGGGCGTGAGCAGCACGACGGTGCGCAGCGCGCCGGGCTGCATGTCGAGGCTGAGCCACAGCGCGCCGGCCAGAAGCACGGCATACAGCGCCATCGAGAAGCCCAGTTCCTTGAAATAGCGGCGCTTGGCCTGGTGTTGATTCATGGGAATGCCCTTATTGATGTAAAGCGTGCTTGACATTCTGGCGGCCGTGCGGCGGTATGTCAAGCGTCCTTTACATTCGGAATGCGCGGTAAACGGGCGATAAAAAACCGGCTTGCGCCGGTTTCTTGAAGGGAAGGAATCGCGGATCAGGATTGCGCCGGCGTGGCGGGCGCGGGCGCCGTCATGGCGTTCGCAGGCGCTTTGGCGCCCGGTGTGGCCGCCTTCGCCGTGGACGGGGTTGCCGCCGGCTTGGACGGTTCGGCCACGGGGGCCGCCGCTTGCGGCGAAGTGGCCGG
>NZ_DIEJ01000022.1:0-9465 GCF_002418565.1 Achromobacter sp. UBA5777
GCGATCGCCTCCCCGGTGACCACGGCGCCGGGCGACCTACGGAGACTATCGCCACGAGGGCCGGTATCAGACACCTAACGTAGCCTTCCTCAGCCGAGACAACCCTTCAATTCACCTTCGCCCCAGACACCTCAACCGCCCTCTTCCAAGTCCCCAACTCCCGCTCGATATGCGCCCCAAACTCCCCAGGCGTAGACCCCACCACCTCATACCCATACCCCGCCAACTGCCCCTTCAACGCAGGCACCGTCACCGCCTCCGCAATTCCCTTGCTGACTGCATCAACCACCGCCCCCGGCGTGCCCGCCGGCGCCAATATCCCGTACCAGCCGTTGACGACGAAGTTGGGCACCGTTTCGGCGACGGTGGGGACGTTGGGCAGGAGCGGAGAGCGGTGTTCGCCGGTGACGGCGATTGCCTTGAGTTTGCCGGCCTGCACTTGCGGCAGCGAGGTCGAGATGCTGTCGAACATCAAGGACACTTCGCCGCCTAGCAGTGCAACGACCGCGGGACCGCTGCCTTTGTAGGGGACGTGCATCATGTCGGCGCCGGTCTGGTTCTTGAACATCTCGGCGGCCAGGTGGCTGGTGTTGCCGTTGCCGGCGGACGCGAAGCTCAGTTTGCCGGGGTTGGCCTTGCCGTAGGCGATGAGTTCGCTGACAGTGTTGGCGGGCGTGGCGAGCGGGGCGGCGACGAGCATGGGTAACGTGGCGACGAGGGAGACCGGCGCGAAGTCCTTGCGGGTGTCGTAGGGCAGCGAGGGATAGAGACTGGGGTTGATGGTGTGCGCAGCCAGCACCATGAGGAGCGTGTAGCCGTCGGGCTTGGCGCGGGCGAGTTGGGCGGAGGCGATGGCGCCGCCTGCGCCGGGTTTGTATTCGAGGACGACCGGTTGGCCCCACTTCTTCTGGAGTTCTGCGCCCAGCGGGCGCGCGAGCATGTCTGCGCTGCCGCCCGGCGGGTACGGGATCAGCAAGGTGATGGGCTTGTCTGGATAGGTTGGCGCGGCGTGCGCGACGGCGCTGGCGCCTAGACACAGCACGCTTGCCGACGCGGCTGCCAGGATTGAACGGATCATCGGTAGCTCCTTTGCCCGGCGCGGGGCGGACGTGGTCATCATCAGGGCGGCAGGAACGGCTGCGCCTGCCAATCGTTTGCGCACATCTCGGCGTGGCTGCGCAAGCCGGTCGCTGACGCACATCGCGACGCGCCCCGCGCAGAATCCCGCTTACGCGTGTCGCGGCGCGGCTGCGTCAGCGGGTCGATTGCGCGTATCGCGGCACACCCGTGTCATCCAAGACAATCGTTCGCGGCGATTGCGGAAAGTGCAGCGGCGCGTCGGTGACCGCGCGCAGGAAGTCTTCGGTCACGCCCGCCTTCATCGCGTGCACCTGTAAACCCACGGGCATGACGTCGATGACGGCGAGGTCTGTATAGATGCGCGACACCACGCCTTTGCCGGTGAGCGGATAGGTGCATTGCCGCAGGATCTTGGGCGTGCCGTCGCGGCCACGGTGTTCCATGGTGACAAGGACCTGCTTGGCGCCGACGGCCAGGTCCATGGCGCCGCCGACGGCGGGGATGGCGTCCGTGGCGTCGGTTTTCCAGTTGGCGAGGTCGCCGCGTTCGGATACCTGGAAGGCGCCCAGGACCGCGTAGTCCAGGTGGCCGCCGCGCATCATGGCAAACGAGATGGTGTGTTCAGTGATGGACGCGCCTTGCAGCAAGGTGATGGGCTGGCGGCTGGCGTTGATGAGGTCGGGATCGACCTCGTCGCCGGCGGCGGCGGGGCCCATGCCGAGGATGCCGTTTTCGCTGTGCAGCAGGATCTCGCGGCCGCTGGGCAGGTAGTCGCCGACAAGGGTCGGCATGCCGATTCCCAGGTTGACGATGGCGCCGTCGGGGATGTCGCTGGCCAGAAGCTGCGCGATCTGCTGGCGGGTCAGGCCGATGATGTCTTGCATGTCAGGCCTCCACGCGCACGACGGATTTCACGAAGATGCCCTGCGTCATGATCTGTTCGGGCACCAGCGCGCCCAGCGGCACGATCTCGTCGACCTGTGCGATGGCGTGTCCGGCGGCCATGCACATGACGGGATTGAAGTTGCGCGCGGCGTGGCGGTACATGAGGTTGCCCCAGCGGTCGCCCAGGTGCGCCCGAATGAGCGCGTAGTCGGCGCGCAGGGGCTGCTCGAGCACGTAGCCGACGCCGTCGATGACTTCCTGGCGCCGCCCCTCGGCCAGTTCGGTGCCGTAGCCGGTGGGCGTGTAGAACGGACCGAGTCCAGCGCCGGCGGCGCGCAGTCGTTCGGCCAGGGTGCCTTGTGGCACGCATTCCAGTTCGACCTCGCCTGCGCGGTAGGCGCGGGCGAAAGCCTCGGAGTTGGGTGGGCGCGGGTGCGAACAGATGATCTTGCGGACCTGCTTGCGCACCAGCAGCGCGGCGATGCCGCGTTCGAAGGTGCCGGCGTTGTTGGAGATGATGGTGAGGTTGCGCCGGTCCAGATCGGCCAGGCAGTGCAGCAGTTCGTAGGGCACGCCGGCTTCGCCGAAACCGCCCACCAGCACGGAGGCGCCATCGGGAATGACGGCCACGGCCTGCGCCATGGATTCCTGAATCTTGTCGATCACTTATTGCTCCTGCACGAGACCCGCGGCGTCCACGATGCTTTTCCAGCGGGCGCGTTCCTGGTCGATGAAAGCTGCGAATTCCGCGGGCGTGTTGCCGCCGGCCTGGCCGCCCATGGCCTTGAAGCGCTCGCTGATCTCGGGGCTGCGCACCACGTCGCGCGTGGCGGCGTAGAGCTTGTCGATGGCGTCCTGCGGCGTGCCCGCGGGCGCGACCAGGCCGAACCACGCGGTGACCACCATGTCTTTGACGCCGGCCTCGGCCATGGTCGGCACGTCCGGCAATTCGGCGAGGCGCTTGTCGCTGGTGACGGCCAGCGCGCGCAGCTTGCCGGCCTGGATGTACGGCATGGAGCTGGGCAGGTTGTCGATCATGAAGGTGAATTGCTGCCCGAGCAGCGCGGCCACGGCGGGGCCGGCGCCCTTGTAGGCGACGTGCGTGCCGGGGATGCCGGCGCGCTGCTTGAACATTTCGGCGGACAGGTGCGGGGACTGGCCTGCGCCGGAACTGCCGAAGGAGACCTTGGAAGGATCCTGCCTGACCTGCGCCAGCAGATCGGCCACGCTGCGGGCGGGCGAGGCCTCGTTGACGACGAGGACGTTGGGCACCGAGATCACGAGCGTCACCGGCGCGAAGTCCGCGGGCTTGTAGGGGAGTGTCTTGTAGAGCGCGTAGTTGATGGCGTTGGGGCCGATGTTGCCCATCAGCAGCGTGTAGCCGTCGGGCTTGGCGCGCGCCAGCGCCTGCGCGCCGATGATGCCGGCGGCGCCGGCGCGGTTTTCCACGATGACCTGCTGGCCGAGCTTGGCGGACAGCTTGTCGGCGATGAGGCGCGCCGAGATGTCGGTGGTGCCGCCCGGCGCGGCCGGGATGATGAGGGTGATGGGCCGTTCAGGCCAGGCCGCCTGCGCCGGATTCGCGATGGCGATGGCCATCGCGCCGGCTGCCAGCCAGCGATGCGCACACATCATGCTTGTCTCCCTGCGTGACCATTGATTGGTCAACTCGTGAGCACGAGTGTGGGCGCGGGGGTGGCAATTGCCTATTCCGGAATCCGGAGGTGTGGGTTCGCCTGGGCTGAAGTACGCATTCTGGCCGACGCGGATTCACTGCCGCGGGCGCCACGATGGCCGTGCCGGCCAACGCTGCTGCGGCCGGCCGGCGTGTTCAATGGCAGCCTTCGGGCGTTGGGTATTACGCCCCCGCGCGCTCCCACCGCCGCTGGATGGCCTTGGCCGCGACCACGCCGTCCGCCATCGACGTCACCACGCAGGGGTGCATGCGGTGCGCGACCTCGCCGATGGCGTAGATGTCGGGCACGCTGGTCTCGGCGGTGGCGAAGTCGGTGCGGATGTAGCCGCGCTCGTCGCGCGCGAGCCTCAGGTCGTCGGCAAACGCGGCCTGTGGTTCCCAGCCGTAGAAGACCAGGATCAGGTCGTACTGCCGGCCGTCCACGCTGCGGGTGGCGGGGTCGACCTTGTAGGGTCCGATGTGCACGCCTTCGGTCCCGGCGCGCGTCACCCATTGCTGTTGGGCGCGCACGCTGCGGGCGTAGAGATGGACATTGCGCGCGCCGCGGTTGCGCACGTAGACGTAGTTTTCGAAGGCGTTGTCGCCCCCGCCCAGCACCGCGACCGACAGGCCGGAATAGTCCTGCGCCACGATGGGCGAGCCGGGGCCGATCAGCACGCCCGGCCAGGACGCGCCGGGCGGGTGGTCGGGCAGCCCCTTGGCGCGCACGCCGGAGGCGATGACCAGGGTGCGGGCGCGGGCCAGGGTTTCCTGGCCGTCCGGACCGGCGAGCGTGGCCTCGATGCCGCCCTTGCAGGGCCGCACGCCGGTGACGCGGGTTTCCAGCCGTACCGGCACATCGGCGGCGCGCACGCTCGTGTCGATGTTGGCCGCCACCTGCTGGCCGGTCACGCCGGGCAAGACGGCAATCCAGTCGTCCGCGAACGGGTTGTCATTGCCCAGCCCGCCCAGACGGGCGCTGGCCTCGACCAGCAATGGCGACAGGCCCAGGCGGGCCAGCCAGAGGGCGCAGGAGGCGCCGGCCGGGCCGCCGCCTACAATGACCGAATCGTGCATCTGTTGCATTTCACCCCTTATTGACTGCGCCGGCGCCTCGCGGGCGCCCGGACATGGCCGAATTGTAGCCAGCGCGTCCCCCCATCCGCCGCCGCCTTACAATTCGGGCTATTCCACCCAGGTTTTCATCATGCCCACTCGCCGCATCATTCTTTCCGGCCTTGCGCTCGACGCCCGCATCGGCATCCTCGAGCACGAGCGCCGCGCCACCCAGCCCCTGCACGTCGATGCCGAATTCGACGTCGACATCCAGCGTTCGGTGGACGATCACGATATCCACAGCGTGCTGGACTACCGCCGGCTGCGCGAGGCCATCGTCGAGGAATGCACGCAGGCCCACGTGAACCTGATCGAAACCCTGTCCGAACAAGTGGCGGCGCGCCTCTTGGCGGACTTCCAGGAAATCCGCGCGCTGCGCCTGCGCATCAGCAAGCCCATGGCCTTCTCCGACTGTGCGGCGGTGGGCGTGGAAATCCAGATCAATCGCTGACATGAACGATATCGCTCCCCCCGGCGTGCAATTTCGCACGCCCGCCGACGAAAAGGCACGCCACGAAGGCAACAAGCTGACCAAGCGGCTGGCGCGCGAGACCACGCGCGCCTTGTCCGACTACAACATGATCGAGGAAGGCGACCGCGTGATGGTCTGCCTGTCCGGCGGCAAGGATTCCTATGCCATGCTGGACATCCTGCTGCAGCTCCAGAAGCGCGCGCCGTTCAAGTTTGAACTGATCGCGGTGAACCTGGACCAGAAGCAGCCGGGCTTTCCCGACCACATCCTGCCGCAGTACCTGAAGGAACTGGGCGTCCCCTTCCACATCGAGACGCAGGACACGTATTCGATCGTGACGCGCGTGCTGGAAGAGGGCAAGACGATGTGCTCGCTCTGTTCGCGGCTGCGTCGCGGCATTCTGTACCGCGTCGCATCGGAACTGGGCGCCACGAAGATCGCACTGGGCCATCATCGCGACGACATCCTGGCCACGTTCTTCCTGAACCTGTTCTATGGCGGCAAGGCCAAGGGCATGCCGCCCAAGCTGGTGTCCGACGACGGCCGCCACACGGTGATCCGCCCGCTCGCGTACGTGGTCGAGTCCGATCTGATCGCCTACGCCGAACTCAAGCAGTTCCCGATCATTCCGTGCAATCTCTGCGGGTCGCAAGAGAACCTGAAGCGCAAGGAAGTGGGCCGCATGATCAAGGAATGGGACAAGCAGCACCCGGGCCGGTCGTGGAACGTGTTCAATGCGCTGTCGCGCGTGGTGCCTTCGCACCTGATGGACCGCGACCTATTCGATTTCGTCGGCTTGAAGCCCACGGGCGTGCCGGATGCCAACGGCGACACGGCATTTGATACGGTCGATCCCACGGACGAGTCGGACGATGCGTGCGGCGATACGCCGCCGGCGTTGGAGCCGGGCGCGATCATCGAGAAGAAGGTGGTGTTCTCGCGCGGGTGATGCGCCCCGTGCAAAGCGAACCACCCAAATGGAAATGGGGCTGCGATAGGCAGCCCCATTTTTTTGCTCGGGCGTTATCAGGCGTTCAACACCCGGATCGGCGAGCCCGCTGCCCACGCCTTCACGGCTTCCAGGCAGTTCTGGTAGAAGGCCTCGAAGTTTTCGCGGCTGACGTAACCCAGGTGCGGGGTCAGGATCACGTTGTCCAGGTCGCGCACGCTGTCGGTGGGCGACAGCGGCTCTTCGGGATACACATCCAGCCCCGCGCCCGCGATGCGGAACTTCACCAGCGCGTCCATCAACGCTTCCTGGTCAACGAGACCGGCGCGTGAGGTATTGACCAGATACGCGGTCGGCTTCATCGCAGCCAGCGCGGTGGCGTCGACCACGTGGCGGCTGCGCTCGGACAGGATCAGGTGCAGGCTTACGACGTCGGACGTGGAAAAGAGTTCGTGCTTGTCCACGCGCGTGACGCCGGCGGCCTCGGCGCGCTCGTCGGTCAGGTTGGGGCTCCAGGCCACCACGTCCATGCCGAAGGCCAGACCCACCTTGGCCACCGCGGCGCCCAGCTTGCCCAGTCCCACCACGCCCAGGCGCTTGCCGGCCAGCGGCTCGGGCATGGCCGTCTGCCACATGCCGCGACGCATGGCGGCGTCTTCGGCGGGCAGGTGCTTGAAGAGACCCAGGATGTGCGCCCACGCGAGCTCGGCCGTGGCGGTGTTGGCGTCGGCACTGCCGGGCGCGCCGGACACGACGATGCCCTGCTCAGCGCAGGCCTGCATGTCGATGGCGTTGTTGCGCATGCCGGTGGTGACCAGAAGGCGCAGCTTGGGCAGCGCGCGGATGCGCTCGGCGGGAAACGGCGTGCGCTCGCGCATGGCGACGATCACATCGAAGGACTCGAGTGCGGCCTCGACCTGGTCGTCGGGAATGAAGTTATTGAAGATCTGCACCTCGGCGTCACCGCCCAGCGAGGTCCAGTCCGCATAGCGCCGGGCTACGTCGTGGTAATCGTCGAGTATTGCGATTTTCAAGTCTTGTCTCCGGGAGGGATGGCGCTTGCCGCGCCCCCCTTTCCCGGGCCGGCGCGACGCGCGCCGGTCAGTTCAAACGGGCCTTGAGCTGGTCCAGCGGCAGCGCGCCGCTGATGCGCGAGCCGTCGGCAAAGAACAGCGTCGGCGTGCCGCGCACCATCAACTGCTGGCCAAGCTCCAGCAGCTTGTCTTCGGGCACGTCGCAATCGGCGTTGGGCGGCGTCTTGCCGCGCAGCATCCAGTCGTCCCAGGTCTTGCCCTGGTCCTTGGCGCACCAGACATTGCGCACCTTGACCTTGGAGTCCGGCGACAGGATGGGGTAGAGGAAGGTGTAGACGGTCAGGTTGTCCACCTCTTCGAGCGTCTTGCGCAACTGCTTGCAATAGCCGCAGTTGGGGTCTTCGAAGATCGCGACCTTGCGCGAGCCGTCGCCCTTGACCTGCTTGATCGCCAGGTCCAGCGGCAACTGATCGAACGTGACGGCGCTGAGCTTTTCCTGGGATTCGCGGGTGACGTCGCGGCGCGTCGCGGCGTCGATCAGCGGTCCTTCCATGACCCACGTCACGCCTTCGTCGGTGTAGATCAGGTCCATGCCGAGCTGCACTTCAAACAGGCCGTAAGGCGTGCGGCGCACGGTCGTGACGTTCATGCCGGAGAAGCGTTGCTGAAAGCGTTCCTTCACGGCGGCCGACTGCGGATCGAGTTCGGTGGTGGAGACGCTTTTTTCGCCCTTGGCCGACTGTCCCACGGACTGCGTGGAGACGGATTTTGCGCCCTGCGCTTGGGCCGTGGCGGACAAGCCGATACCCGCGGCGAGGAAACAGGCCGCCAGCGTGGCGGGAATGCGGAATTTCATCGGTACTCCTGGTCTTGTCAGTCGTGTGCTCAGCCGGAAAGCGTAACCGATCCGGGTCGGGCGGCCGCGGCGGGCGGCGGATGGGCGGATCCGTATCAGACGGGCGCCGGCCACCGCAGGTTCCGCCCTGCGCCGGCGTCGGGCCGAATCGGGTCAGGTTTGGCCGAATCGGACCGAATCGGGCCGGGTTTGGCCGAATTGGCCCGGGTTGGGCTGGGATTCAGCCCTAATTGGCCGACGCCCCCGCGATCAGCCGGCGCTTGATCAGCGGGGCGCGCTCGACCCAATGCATGCCTGCGTTGCGCACCCACACGAGCGGCGTCGCCTTCGATCCGAACAGCTTGTGCAGCCCGTCGGTCGCCAGCCGCATGGCCAGGACCGGTTCGGCGCGCGCCCGCTGGTAGCGGTGCAGCACGCGCAGGTCGCCGGCCTGCCGGTAGGGTTCGCGCTCGGCAACGATGCGGGCCAGCGCCTCGACGTCGCCCAGCCCCAGGTTCAGGCCCTGCCCCGCCAGCGGGTGCAGGCGGTGCGCGGCGTCTCCGGCCAGCGCGATGCCGGGCGCCACCATCTGGGCGCGCTCCAGCGTCAGCGGAAAACCGTGCAGCTTGCTGCGGACCTTCAGGCGGCCCAGCCGCCCTTCGGCAGCCTCGGCCAGCAGCGCTTCCAGGCGGGCGGTTTGCGCTTCCTGCGGCAGGTCCAGCAGTTGCTGGGCCAGCTCGCTGCGCATGGACCACACCATCGAAACCTGGGGGCCGTCCGCGGTATCGGGCAGCGGCAGCAGCGCCAGCACGCCGTCGTCGCGGAACCATTGGATTGCCGTGCCCTGGTGCGGCAGTTCCGCGTCCAGGTGCACGACGAGTCCGGTGTCGTTGTAGGACTGGGCTTCGTGCTTCAGCCCGGCCGCCTCGCGCAGCGGCGAGGCCGCGCCATCGGCGCCGACGAAGAGTTCGGCCTGGATGCGCGCGCCGCTTTCGGTGTCGACCGCGCCGTTCTGGTAGCCGGTGCAGCGGTCTTCCAGCCAGGCGATGCCGAACATGCGCACGGCCTGGATCAGGACGCGCTCGATTTCGCCGGATTCGACGATCCAGGCCAGTTGCGGCAGCGCGGCCTGCCAGGCATTGAGGTTGACCTGGCCGTCCGCGTCGCCGTGGATTTCCATGGCCTGCACCGGCATCAGCCGAGACGCGGGCATGGCGTCCCACACGCCGATGTCGGCCAGAAAGCGCTGGCTGGCCGGCGAAATGGCGTAGACGCGGGGGTGATAGCGGTTGGGATCGGCGGGCGGCACGGCGGCGCGCGGCGCCAGCACGGCCACGCGCTGGCCGCGGCGGGGCCGGGCCCGGGGGGGGGGCAGGCCGACGAGGCCCGCCCCCCCAACAACAATCTTGTTGGTCATCC
>NZ_DIEJ01000025.1:0-27914 GCF_002418565.1 Achromobacter sp. UBA5777
TACCGACTGAGCTATCGGGGATCTGCCAAGACCGAAATTATGAACTAAAAATTGGGCGCATGCAAATCTCGTTTTTTTCTGAATTTTTTGCGCTTCCAGTTGCCCATCGCGAAAAAACTCTGATATAGTTTCGGTCTTTCCAGATCGGGCCCTAAAAAAGCCGACGAACTGGAAGAAAAAAGATGTTTTGCTAGCGCTTTCCGGCTTGGTCCAGAAACAAAAGCAAATGGTCTTGCCGGCATAGCTCAGTTGGTAGAGCAGCGCATTCGTAATGCGAAGGTCGTAGGTTCGACTCCTATTGCCGGCACCAGATTTCAAAAAAAAGCAGCCCACTCGGGCTGCTTTTTTCATTTCATCCCTGCCCGCCCTCATCTCCACCCCGCCACCCCGGCCGGGAACTCGCGCTGATCGCCGCGCGTCCAACCCCCTTGGACCATCCCAGCGGAATAAACCATGCGCATTCTTCTCGTGGAAGACGACATGATGATCGGCGAAAGCGTACTGGACTGCCTGCGCGCGGAACACTACGCCGTCGATTGGGTTCGGGACGGCAGCGCGGCGGACTCTGCGCTGCGCACCGATCCTTACGACCTTGTACTGCTCGACCTGGGCCTGCCCAAGCGGGACGGACTGACGTTGCTGCGGGACATGCGCACCCGCAAGGACCGCACGCCGGTGCTCATCGCCACTGCGCGCGACGCGGTCAGCGACCGGATCGCCGGGCTGGACGCAGGCGCGGACGACTACATCGTCAAACCCTATGACGTGGACGAACTGCTGGCACGCATGCGGGCACTGATCCGCCGCAGCGCGGGCCGGGCCGAACCCATTTTCGAGCACGACGGCGTCACCATCGACCCGCAATCGCACGCCGCCATGGTCGACGGCGCGCCGGTGGCGTTGACCGCGCGCGAATGGGCGGTGCTGGAACCGCTGATCGCGCGGCCCGGCATGATTTTCTCGCGCGCCCAGCTCGAGGAAAAACTCTATAGCTGGAAAGACAGCATCAGCAGCAATGCCGTTGAGGTTTATATTCATGGCCTGCGCAAGAAACTGGGTCCCAACCTGATCCAGAACGTCAGAGGCGTCGGCTATGTCATCCCCAAAACATGAGCATTCCGCTTAGCTATTCGCTGAGAGCCCGGCTGCTTTTCTTTCTGCTGGCCGCCATCGCGGTCGGCGCGCTCGTGCAAGGCGCAATTGCCTATCGCAGCACCCTGGCGCAGGCCGACGACATCTTCGACTCGCTGCTGCAGCGCACCGCCCTGTCGCTGGGCACCGGCGACGGGCTGCTGAGCACCGGCCCCACACATGCGCGCGGCGCCGGATCGCCGGTTGCCGATGACCTCATCATCCAGATCTGGACGCCGGACGGCTTGCGCGTCTTCAACTCACGCTCGCGCCTGCGCCTGCCCAGCCAGATCGTATTGGGGTTTTCCGACGCGAAGCTGGAAGGCGAAACCTATCGCGTGTACTCGCTGGCCACGCCCTTCCAGGTGATTCAGGTGGCGCAGGACATGCGCGTGCGCAAGAACATGGCCAGCGCCCTTGCGCTGCGCACCGTCGCGCCGATTGCCGCCGCCGCGCCGCTGCTGATGCTGATCATCTGGTGCGTCGTCAGTTGGTCGCTACGTCCGGTCAAGCGCGCGCGCGCCCAGGTGGCCGCGCGCCAGCCCGAAGATCTGTCGCCCGTGAGCGTACGCGGGTTGCCTGATGAAATCCGCCCGCTGGTGCAGGAACTGAACCTGCTGCTCGAACGCATGCGTGCGGCTTTTGCGCAGCAGAAGCAATTCGTGGGCGACGCGGCGCACGAACTGCGCTCGCCGCTGGCGGCGTTGCGCCTGCAGATGCAGGCGCTGCAGCGCGCAGCAGACCCCGCCGCGCGCCAGCTTGCCGAACAGCGCCTGACTGCCGGCATCGACCGCGCTACGCGGCTGGTCGAGCAGCTGCTTTCGATGGCGCGCCAGGAAGGCGCCCAGGAGCAGACGCCGCTGGCGCCGGTGGATCTGGCGGACGTGCTGCGCCAGGCCCTGTCCGAGACACTGCCCGAGGCGAACGCCAAATCCATCGACATCACGCTGGACGGCGATACGCAAGCGCAGATGCAGGGCAATCGCGACGCGCTGGTGCTGCTCGTGCGCAATCTGCTGGACAATGCGATCAAGCACTCGCCTGCCGGTGGCCGCATCGAGATGCGCCTGGACAACAGCCCGGGCCGCATTTCGCTGATGATCGACGACGAGGGACCCGGCATCCCGGTCCATGAGCGCGAACGCGTGTTCGACCGCTTCTACCGCGCCGAAGGCAACACGACGCATGGCAGCGGATTGGGACTGGCCATCGCACGCACCATTGCCGACCGCCACGGCGCAACCATCACCCTTGAAGACGCGCCGTCCGGCCAAGGGCTGCGTGCGCGCGTCAATTTTCCCGCTTAGCCTGGATTTCTCCCGCTTAAGTTTCACCTAAGTGTGCGGCCCGAAGATAGCGCCATGTTCCCAACATGATCGCAGGAGCCGACATGAAGACCACGCAAATCAAACCCTCGCGCCTCGTTCTGGCGCTGCTGGCAGCCGGCGCCATTGGCGGCGCGGGCGCAACCGCCTTGACCGGCAGCGTTTCGATGGCTGCCGAAGCGCCCGCCGCCACCGCTGCGTCCCAGCCGGTCAGCGCGTCCGTGCCGCCCAACTTCGCGCAGATCACGCGCGAATCCGGCCCGGCCGTCGTCAACATCAGCGTCAGCGGCACGCGCAAGGTGTCGGCCGCGGAAAGCGACGATCCGTTCGCGCAGTTCTTTGGACAGGTGCCCGGCGCACGTGGCCGCGCGCCGGCCCGTGAAGTCCCGATGCGCGGTGAAGGCTCGGGCTTCATCGTCAGTTCCGACGGCATCATCCTGACCAACGCGCACGTGGTCCAGGACGCCAAGGAAGTGACCGTGAAGATGACCGACCGCCGCGAATACAAGGCCAAGGTCCTGGGCGCCGACCCGCAGACCGACGTCGCCGTCATCAAGATCGAGGCGAAGAACCTGCCGGTCATCAAGGTCGGCGACGTGAACAAGCTGCAGGTGGGCGAATGGGTGCTGGCCATCGGCTCGCCCTACGGTCTGGAGAACACCGCCACCGCCGGCATCGTCAGCGCCAAGGGCCGTTCGCTGCCGGACGACACTTCGGTGCCGTTCATCCAGACCGACGTGGCCGTGAACCCCGGCAACTCGGGCGGTCCGCTGTTCAACGACCGCGGCGAAGTCGTGGGCATCAACTCCCAGATCTACAGCCGCACCGGCGGCTTCCAGGGCCTGTCGTTCTCGATTCCCATCGACCTGGCCTACAAGATCAAGGACCAGATCCTTGAGCACGGCAAGGTGCAGCATGCGCGCCTGGGCGTGACGGTGCAGGAAGTGAATCAGGACTTGGCCGACTCGTTCAAGCTGGATTCGCCGTCGGGCGCGTTGGTGTCGAGCGTCGAGAAGGGCAGCGCCGCCGAAAAGGCCGGCCTGCAGCCGGGCGACGTGGTGCGCAAGATCGACGGCAAGACCATCGTGTCTTCCGGCGACCTGGCGTCGACGATCACGATGGCCGCCCCCGGCGAGAAGATCAAGCTGGACGTGTGGCGCAATGGCGGGCAGAAGGAGATGGTCGCAACGCTGGGCGGCGTGCCCAAGGACAAGACCCAGGCGTCGGCCGACGGGCAGGAAGTGCAGCGCGGCCAGCTTGGCCTGGCGCTGCGCCCCCTGAGCCCGCAGGAGCAGCAGGAGTCGGGGGCGGAAGGCCTGCTCATCGAGCGTTCTGCAGGCCCCGCCGCCAAGGCTGGCATTCAGCCCGGCGACGTGCTGCTGTCCCTCAATGGGGTGCCGGTGCACAACGTCGGCCAGGTGAAGGCCGAGTTGTCGAAGGCGGGCAAGACCGTAGCCTTGCTGGTGCAACGCGGCGAAGACAAGATCTTCGTGCCGGTGCAGATCGGCTGATCAGCCGGGTCTGATCAGCCGGGCATCACTCCGCGTCGGGCTGGTTGCCCGGCGCGGCCGCTTCAAATGCCGGCAGGGCCCGGCACGCCGCGTCGATGCGCAGCACATTGGGCATGGCCGACAGGTCACACTCGAAGCGCTGCGCATTCGCCACTTGCGGCACCAGGCACAGGTCCGCGATGGTCGGCGTATCGCCGTGGCAGAACTGACCCGTGGCGCGGGAAGCAGCCAGCTGGGCTTCCAACGCTTCAAGACCCTGATGCACCCAGTGCTTGTACCAGGCCGTCTTGGCCGCCTCATCCACGCCCAGCGTGTGCTTCAGATACTTCAGCACGCGCAGGTTGTTCAGCGGATGCGTATCGCAGGCGATGCCTAGCGCCAGATCGCGCACCCGTGCGCGGCCGATGGCGTCGGCAGGCAGCAGCGGCGTTTCCGGGTGCGTTTCTTCCAGGTATTCGATGATGGCCAGCGATTGACCGATGACCGCATCGCCGTCAACCAGCGTGGGAACCAGCGCAGTCGGGTTCACCTTCCGGTAGCCGGCCGACAACTGCTGGCCGCCCTCCTTCAGAAGATGAACGGGCACGGTCTCATACGGCAGGCCCTTCAGATTCAAGGCAATGCGTACGCGATACGCGGCCGAGCTGCGGAAGTAGCTGTAAAGCTGCATGGTGTCTCCTCGGTATTCTTGTGGCGCCGCCCGCGTGGGCGGCGCTTGTTCATTCCAGCGATTCGGTCTGGGCCGCCTTGCGCGACAAGCCCTTGGGCAGCGGGAACGCGACGTTTTCTTCCAGCCCCGGCATCTTGCGCACCGAGACGGCGCCCAGTTCCTTGACGCGCGCGATCACCTGCTGCACCAGCACTTCCGGCGCCGAGGCGCCCGCGGTCACGCCAATGCGCTTGCGGCCGACGAGCCAGGCGGGGTCGATGGATTCCGCGCCGTCGATAAGATAGGATGCGACGCCCTTGCGCTCGGCCACTTCGCGCAGGCGATTGGAGTTCGAGCTGTTGGGGCTGCCCACGACCAGCACCAGATCGCATTCCGGCGCCAGGATCTTGACCGCATCCTGCCGGTTCTGCGTGGCGTAGCAGATGTCGCTTTTCTTGGGCTCGGCGATGCTGGGAAAGCGCGCCTTCAGCGCCTGCGACACCGCGGCCGCGTCATCGACCGACAGCGTGGTCTGCGTGACGTAGGCCAGGTTCTCCGGATCGGTGACTTCGAGGCTGGCGACGTCTTCGACGGTTTCGACGAGGTACATGCCGCCCTGCGCCTGCCCCAGCGTGCCTTCGACCTCGGGATGCCCTTTGTGGCCGATCATGATGATCTCGCGGCCGGCGGCGCGCATGCGCGCGACTTCGATGTGGACCTTGGTGACCAGCGGGCAGGTGGCGTCAAAGACCTGCAGCCCGCGCGCTTCCGCTTCAGCGCGCACGGCCTTGGAGACGCCATGCGCCGAAAACACCACGATGGCGCCCGCGGGCGCATCGTCGAGCTCGTCGATGAAGATGGCGCCCTTGGCACGCAGATCTTCCACGACGTAGCGGTTGTGAACGATCTCGTGACGCACATAGATGGGCGCCCCGTGCAGCTCGATGGCCCGCTCGACGATATCGATGGCGCGATCCACGCCTGCACAGAAGCCGCGCGGCTGCGCCAGCAGGACTTCGGCGTCGGAGGCGGTGACAGCCTGGCTCATCAAAGCACTCCCAGCAGCGCCACGTCCACTTTCAGGCTGATGCCTGCCAGCGGGTGGTTGAAATCGAACA
Source organism: Achromobacter sp. UBA5777 (assembly GCF_002418565.1). NCBI lineage: Bacteria > Pseudomonadati > Pseudomonadota > Betaproteobacteria > Burkholderiales > Alcaligenaceae > Achromobacter > Achromobacter sp. UBA5777. The sequence continues at coordinate 5,735 of NZ_DIEJ01000025.1, forward strand.
GCGCGGAATCGTCGTTGATTTCCTTGAGAACGCCCGAATAGCGGCCGCCATTGGGCGCGGTGAATTCAACCAGGTCGCCGGGCTCGAACGTGGCGTCCTCGCCGGCGTGCTGCGCCAGCATGGCGCGCGTCACGCGCTGGATCAGTTCGGGGTTGCGGTCGCCGTAGGCGTCTGCCGGCTCGATGGTGACGCTGAACTTGTCGCCCTCGGCGCGGCCGACCAACGCGGCCTCGAGGCCAGGCGCCCACTGCCCGCCGCCCATCTGCAACGTGCCGGGACGGCCGTCGAAGGTGTCGGTGAACACCGAACCCGCACCCGGGCCCGAGGCCAGAGTGATGCGGTAATGCAGCGTCAGGTAGGAATCCGGACGGACCAAAACGTTCACTTCATTAGAGGCGATGCTCACGATCTGCCACCGTATGGGTATTTGAGTAAACCCTGATTTTAGAGCCTCTTATGAAATTGTCCGTCCGGCTGCCAAAACAAGACCGTCCCCGAGAGCGTCTGCTCCGTCACGGGGCCGCATCGATCCAGGACGCCGAGCTGCTGGCCGTCGCGCTGCGCACGGGAATTCCAGGGCTGAATGTGGTGGACCTGTGCCGTCAGTTGCTGGACCGGTTCGGCGGGCTGCGCGGGTTGCTGAGCACCTCGCCCCAGGACCTGATGTCCATCGCCGGATTGGGGGCGTCCAAAGCCTGCACCCTGGCGGCGCTGCTGGAACTGGCCCGCCGCGCCATGGAAGAAGACCTGGTCCGGGACACCGCCATGAACCACCCCACCCGAGTGAAACAATATTGCAAGGCGGCGCTCGGCCACCTGCAAGTGGAGCACTGCATCGCCCTGTACCTGGACGCCCAACTGCGCCTGATCGCCACGGGCGAACTGGCGCGGGGCACGCTCTCGCAGGCGGCCGTCTACCCGCGGGAGGTCGTGCGCGAGGCCTTGCGCCACCACGCGGCGGCCCTCATCGTGGCGCACAACCACCCGTCTGGCGTGGCGTCGCCCAGCGCGGCGGACCACGGCTTCACGCGGCACCTGAAGGAAGCCCTGGCGCTCGTGGACATCAAACTGATCGACCACCTGATCGTCGCGGGAGGCTCGGCGGTGTCGCTGGCGGAACTGGGCTGCCTCTGACCGCAACATGCGCCGGAATTCCGTTAGACTACCGCCCGATATTGTTTTAGGCTTAACCTAATTCCGGCCCTCGCGACCTTTCCTTGCCCGCCATGAAACGCCTGTGGGACATTTCCCCGCCCGTCTCGACGGCATCTCCCGTCTTTCCGGGCGACACGCCGTACCGCCAGCAATGGAAGTGGACGCTCACGCCCGGCTGTCCGGTCAATGTCAGCGAAATCACGATGTCGCCGCACATCGGCGCGCATGCCGACGCCCCGCTGCACTACCAGAACGGGGCCTCCGCCATCGGCGCGGTTTCGCTTGAACCCTTCCTGGGCCCTTGCCGCGTGATCCATGCGATCGACTGCGGCGACCTCATCACGATCGACCATCTAGCCCATGCGGCGCACAACCTGCCGCCCCGCGTGCTGGTGCGCACCGCCAAGCACGCCGCGCAGGACTGGTGGACGGATGACTTCTCCGCCTACGCGCCCCAGACCATCGAATGGCTGGCCGAACGCGGCGTCATGCTGATCGGTCTGGACACCGCCAGCATCGACCCCGCTTCCAGCAAGACCCTGGACAGCCACCATACGATCTTGCGGCACGACATGCGGGTACTGGAGAACCTGGTGCTCGACGACGTGCCGGAAGGCGATTACGAGTTGATCGCCTTGCCGTTGGCGCTGATCCAGGCCGATGCCAGCCCGGTCCGCGCGGTACTGCGCGAACTGTAGGCTGATTTGCCGGCCCGGGCGCGGCTGCCCGACAGCAGCCGCCCCGCTTGGAGAATCGACCATGCAATTCCTATTCGCGCCACACTGGCGCGCCCTGCCCGCATCCGCCCGCCGCGCCGCCCCGCCCTGCCACGGAGGCCGCGCATGAGCCAGAACGAACGCCCCGAAGACATCGTCCACCAGGAAAAGGCGCAACTCGATTTCGCGCGCGACATGACCTACGGCGATTACCTGCATCTTGATGAACTGCTCGGCGCCCAGCACCCGATGTCGCCCGAGCACAACGAGATGCTGTTCATCATCCAGCACCAGACCAGCGAGCTCTGGATGAAGCTGATGCTGCACGAGCTGCGGGCCGCCATCGCCAGCGTCGCAGAGGACCGCCTGCAGCCGGCCTTCAAGATGCTGGCGCGCGTCAGCAAGATCATGGAGCAGCTGGTCCACGCCTGGGACGTGCTGGCGACCATGACGCCGCCTGAATACTCTGCGCTGCGTCCCTATCTGGCGCGCTCGAGCGGTTTCCAGAGCTACCAGTACCGCCAGGTCGAATTCCTGCTGGGCAACAAGAACGCGGCCATGCTCAAGCCGCATTCGCACCGCGCCGACCTGCTGGCCCAGGTGCAGAGCGCCTACGAGGCCCCGTCGCTGTACGACGAGGCACTGCGGCTGCTGGCGCGAAACGGCCTGGATATCCCGGCCGATCACCTGGAACGCGACTGGACCCAGCCGTATCAGGCGTCGGCGGCGGTCGAAGCCGCCTGGCTGACGGTCTATCGCGATACAGACCGCTACTGGGCGCTCTACCAGCTTGGTGAAAAACTGACCGACCTGGAAGATGCCTTCCGGTTGTGGCGCTTCCGCCACGTTACGACCGTCGAACGCGTCATCGGCTTCAAGCGAGGCACGGGCGGCACGTCGGGGGTGGATTACCTGCGGCGCATGCTGGAGGTGGTGCTGTTCCCGGAAATCTGGAAGCTGCGCACGGATCTTTGACATTCGGCGCACCCTGAAGCCCGGGCTGCGAGACAGCCCGGGCACCCATTTGCGGCTGGCCGCAGGCAGGATCGCGTGCTAGAATGCGGGGTTACTTTTTGGATACGTGGCTAGCGCCTGTCGCGCCAAGATTGTTTGGCAGCGGAACCAGGCAGCTGTAGCTGGCGACCCTAACTCTTGAAAAAGACTCGACCGAGTCTAGGAAAGCACCATGAAAGAAGGCATTCACCCCGAATACCGCGAAGTCGTCTTCGCCGACCTGCAAACGGGCAACAAGTTCATCACCCGTTCGACCGTCCAAACGCGCGAAACCGTTGAACTCGACGGCAAGACGTACCCGCTCTTCAAGTGCGACGTGACCTCCGAATCGCACCCGTTCTACACTGGCGCCCAGACCCGCATCGTCGAAACCGGCCGCGTGGAAAAGTTCCGCGCCCGCTTCGCCCGCACGGCTGGCACGGTCAAGTCCGCTTCCTGATCCTGTTGCTCCTACGGGAGTCACAGCAAAAAGGCAGCCTTCGGGCTGCTTTTTTTTCCCCCCTCGACGCCAGAAGGCCGGCCAGGGGGTGGCGCATCCCGACCACTCGGTTACATTAACGCCCGTGTCCCCACTTTCCATTTCCACGCCGGCCCGGCTTACGTCGGTAGCCACCGCAAAACTGCCCCGCCTCATCCTGCTGGGCCTGTCCCTGGCCTACATCGTGGCCGGGCTGTTCATGCGCGACCCGTGGAAAACCGACGACGCCGTCGGACTGGCGACGATGATCACCGCGATCCGCGAAGGCGGCCTGACCTGGCTGCTGCCGCAGGTGGGGCACCTGGCCCACGCCGAAGAAGGTCCGCTGATCACCTGGGTGGGCGCCATCAGCATCTGGCTGTTCGGGCCGTTCATCGGGGACATCCCCGCCGGCCGCCTGCCCAATCTGCTGTGGTTCGGCATCACGGCCTCGAGCGTCTGGTACGGCACGTATCTGCTCGGCCGCCGGGCCGAAGCCCAGCCGCTGGCGCTGCCCTTTGGCGGGGAGCCCGAACCGCGCGACTACGGCCGCATGCTGGCCGACGCCGCCCTCCTTTTGCTGCTTGCCACGGTCGGCATCCTGCAGCGCACCCACGAAACCACCGTCATCCCCGCCATCATGGCCTGCCAGGCGCTTGCGTTCTATTCGCTGGCGCGCACGGTGGATCGCCCCGTCACCGGCTCGACCACGCTGGGCATTGCGCTGGCTGCCAGCTTCCTGACGCGCGGTTGGGTGGGCGCTTTGCCCATCATGGTCGGCGTGGCGCTGGCCTTCTATCCGCGCAGCCAGCTTTGGAAGTGCAAGCGCTGGATGCTATGGGCCGCGGTGCTGGCCACCGGTCTGATCCTTGCCTGGTGGATTCCCGCCAGCCAGGGCAGCGAGTACTGGATCCGCAACTGGAAGACCTGGAATCTGTCGTCCTTCGCCATCCCTGGCCTGCACGATGCCGCCCGCACGCTGCGCGACCTGCCGTGGTACCTGTGGCCGACCTGGCCGCTGGCGCTGCTGGCGATCTGGCGGTGGCGCGCCTGGATCTACGCGCCGCACATCTGGGTGCCGCTGATGCTGCTGGTGTGTTCGGCAGTGATCCTGTTCTTCGTGGATGAGGCCAGCGATTCCGAATTCGTGCTGCTGGCCGTGCCGTGCGCGGTGCTGGGCGCGTTCTCGCTGCCAACGTTGCGCCGCGGCGTGGTGAACACGCTGGACTGGTTTGCCGTCATGTGTTTTTCGCTGACGGTGGCCACCGCCTGGCTCGGCTGGGTGGCGCTGCACTTCCATTGGCCGGCGCAGATTTCCCGCAACATTGCCCGCCAGACCACCGGTTATGAGCCCGTGATCTCGTGGGTCGCCTTTGCGTTGGCGGTGGTCTTCACCGTGGGCTGGATCGTCCTGGTCGTCTGGCGGCTGCGCGTGCGCCCGCAGGCGCTGTGGCGCGGCACCGTGCTGTCGGCCGGCGGCCTGACCGTGACGTGGATCCTGCTCGTGCTGTTGTGGCAACCTGCGGTGGACTACGCACGCAGCTATCGTACGGTGTCCGGCCAACTGGCCCAGGCCATCGCGCAGCACAAGCGCGCGGGCGAGTGCATCCGGGGGCTCAGCCTGGGCAGCGGGCAGCGTGCCTCGTTCCTGATCTTCAACAACCTGTCGTTCCCGTTCGACACGCGCTGCACGCTGGTCCTGCAACAGACCACCAACCAGAGCCTGCGCGACGGCACGGCCGCGTACAGCGAAGGCGCCGAAGTCCTCTGGCAAGGCGGCCGCCGCGCCGACCGTTCCGAAGTCTTCCGCCTGCTGCGAACCGGCGTCAAGCCATGACCGCCGCGATCGGGGCGCCGATGACCTTCGGCGCCACCCTGCGCGGCATCGCCAAGCAGGCGTGGCCCGTCCTCATCAGCCAGTGGGCCAGCATCTCTTTCGGGGTGCTGGACACCGCCATGACGGGACACTCCAGCCCTGACGACCTGGCGGCGATGGCGCTTTCCGCTTCCATCTACATCACCGTCTTCGTCGGCCTGATGGGTGTCGTGCACGCCCTGATCCCGATCCTGGCGCAGCAGTTCGGCGCCGGGAACAACCAGGAAGTCGGAAAAAGCTGGGGCCAGGGCGTGTGGCTGGCGCTCGGCCTGTCGGTCGTGGGCGCCGCGCTGATGCTGTTTCCGGACATGTGGCTCTTCATGTCGGGGGACGTGGCCCCGGGCGTACGCGACCGCATCGCGTCGTACCTGCAGGCGCTGGTGCTGGCCCTGCCCGCCGCGCTGGTGTTCCGCACCATCTACGCGCTGGGCACCGCGGTGTCGCGGCCCAAGCTCGTCATGGCCATCAACCTGTCCATCATTGGCTTCAAGGCGCTGTTCAACTGGCTCTTCATCTACGGCAAGCTGGGCCTGCCGGCGATGGGCGCGGCGGGCGCGGGGCTGGCGACAGCCGTGGTGTCATGGATGAGCCTGGGCCTGGGCCTATGGGTGATCACGCACGATCGTTATTACCGCCGCTTCCAGCTTCGCATCGGCAAGCCGGACTGGAAAGCGCTCAAGGAACTGCTGCGCCTGGGCATCCCGATGGGCGGCTCGTACCTGGTCGAGGTGTCGGCGTTCACGTTCATGGCGCTGCTGGTGGCGCGCGAGGGCACCTTCGTGACCGGCGGGCATCAAATCATGTCGAACCTGGCCGCCCTCTGCTACATGATGCCGATGGCGCTGGGCGTGGCGACCGCCGCGCTGACGGCGCAGGCGATCGGTGCCGGCAACTTCGCGCACGCCCATCGCACTGGCATGGCCGGTCTGGCGCTGGGTCTGGTCGGCGCGCTGCTGACTGCTGCGGTGCTGCTGATCGGCCGTCCGCTGATCCTGGCCGCGTACACGGACGACGGCGCCGTCGCCGCCGTGGCGACCACGCTGCTAGCCGTCCTGCCGCTGTTTCACCTGTTCGATTCGATGCAGTGCATCAACTCGTACCTGCTGCGCGCCTACAAGATCGCCGTCGTGCCGCTGATCCTGCAGACGGTCGCGCTGGCGGGCGTGGGGCTGGTTGGGGGGTGGTGGTTTGGATTTGGCCCCGGTAAGGGCGGCATCGACGGCCTGCGCGAAATGCTGGTGCCGGGCTCGCCGCAGGGAGCCGGCAGCATGTGGCTGATGGCCATGTTCGGGCTGGCATTGTCGGCGGTCCTGCTGCACCTCTGGTATCGGCGGATATTGCGGACGGTGGGGCGATAAAGGTCGCGGAATGAAGAAAGGCAGCCGATTGGCTGCCTTTTTTGCGTAGGGACGCGCCCTTTACTTCGGACGCTTGTCGATCACCCGCCGTGCCTTGCCGGTCAAGGTGCGTTCCACATGCCCAGCATCCGAAACCTGGATCCGCGCGCTCACGCCGATGTGCGTCTTCACGGCATGCTGCAGCTGCTTGCCCAGATTGACGCGCTCGGCGTCGGACAGGCCCGAGAACTCGGCGCGCACTTCAGTCAGGATTTCCAGTTCGTCCATGTTGCCCGAACGGGACAGCACCAGTTGATAGTGCGGCGCAAGCTGCGCAATCTTCAGGACCAGTTCTTCCACCTGCGTGGGGAACATGTTCACACCGCGCACGATCAGCATGTCGTCGCTGCGGCCGGTGATCTTGCCGATGCGGCGCATGCTGCGCGCGGTGGGCGGCAACAGGCGGGTCAGATCGCGCGTGCGGTAGCGCACGATGGGCATCGCTTCCTTGGTCAGCGACGTGAACACCAGTTCGCCAGGTTCGCCGTCGGCCACCGGTTCGCCGGTATCCGGGTTGATGATCTCGGCGTAGAAGTGATCTTCCCAGACCACCGGACCGTCCTTGGTCTCGACGCATTCGCTCGCCACGCCCGGGCCCATCACTTCAGACAGCCCATAGATATCGACCGCATCGATGCCCGCTTCGGCCTCGATGTCGGCGCGCATCTGGCCCGTCCACGGCTCGGCGCCGAAGATGCCGATGCGCAGCGAGCTCTGACGCGGGTCGATGCCCTGGCGGCGCTGCTCTTCCAGGATGTTGCAGAAATACGAGGGCGTGACCATGATGATGTCCGGACGGAAATCGTTGATCAGCTGCACCTGCTTTTCGGTTTGCCCACCGGACATCGGAATGACCGTGCAACCCAGGCGCTCGGCGCCGTAGTGTGCGCCCAGGCCGCCGGTGAACAGCCCGTAGCCGTAGGCCACGTGCACGGTGTCGCCGGGCTTGCCGCCTGCGGCGCGGATCGAACGCGCCACCAGGTTGGCCCAGTTGTCCAGGTCGCCCTGGGTGTAGCCGACCACGGTCGGCTTGCCGGTCGTACCGCTGGACGCATGAATGCGCGAGATGCGCTCGCGCGGTACGGCGAACATGCCGAACGGATAGTTCTCGCGCAGTTCCTTCTTGGTCGTGAACGGGAATTTGGAAATATCCGACAACTGCTTCAGGTCGTCCGGATGCACGCCGGCTTCGTCGAACGCCTTCTTGTAGTGCGGGACGTTTTCGTACGCATGCTTGAGGGTCCACTTCAAGCGATCGAGCTGAAGGGCCCGCAGCTCGTCCTGGCTGGCATGCTCGATAGGATCCAGTCCCGGCTTGCTCATGGTGTTGGGCATGATGATGTCTCTCTTCTCTTTGGTACGGTGCAGCAGTCAGGCGTCCGTGGGCGTCCCGACGATCTGGCCCTTGATGCGGTAGGAACGCCCCCTGAACAAGGCCACGTTGCGTCCATCCTGATTGGTGACGGTGACGTCATAGACGCCGGTGCGGCCGGCCAGCGATCGCTCCTGGGCAACGGCGGTCAGCAGGTCGCCTTCGAAGCCCGGCGCCAGATAGTCGATCGTGCAGCCCGACGCCACGGTGCTGACGTTGCGGGAATTGCACGAAAACGCGAACGCGCTGTCGGCCAGGGCGAAAATGAAGCCGCCATGGCAGGTCTTGTGGCCGTTCAACATGTCGGGCCGAACGCGCATGGTCAGCCGCGCATAGCCCGGCGCCATTTCCTCGATCTTCATGTCCAGGCCCTGCGTGGCCGCGTCGCCGGCATACATCACCGAGCCCACGGCCTGCGCCAGCGCCTGCGGGTCGGTCGGCACTTCAACGGGGGGAACGTGCACGCTCATCATTGCCCCTTGAATTGCGGTTCACGCTTGCCGAGGAACGCGGCCACGCCTTCGGCGTAGTCCGCGCTCTGCCCCAGTTCGCGCATCATGTCGCGTTCCAGGTCGAGCTGCGTGGACAGGTCATTGGACAAGCTGGCCTGCAGGGCGCGTTTGGTGAACGCCAGACCTTTGGTGGGCGCGGCCGAGAAATGGGTGGCCAGGCGATCGAGCGTAGCGTCGAATTCCTCGTCGGCCACGCATTGCCAGATCAGCCCCCACTCTTCTGCCTGCTTGGCGCTGAGCTTGTCGCCCAGCATCGCCAGGCCCATGGCCCGCGCGCGGCCCACCAGACGCGGCAGCACGAACGTGCCGCCCGTGTCGGGGATGAGGCCCAGGCGGCAGAAGGACTGGATGAAGCTGGCCGAGGCCTTGGCGATGACGATGTCGCCCGCGAACGCCAGATTGGCGCCCGCCCCCGCTGCGACGCCGTTCACGCCCACCACGACCGGCATGGGCAAGGCGTTGAGGCGGCGCACCAGCGGGCCGTAGAACTTGTCGACGGTCTCGCCCAGGTCGGGCGGCGTGCCGTCCGGAGCGGGCTTGCGCTCGCTGAGGTCCTGGCCGGCGCAAAAGCCGCGGCCCGCGCCCGTCAGCACCAGCACGCGCGCGCCTTCGGTTTCGACGCGGGTCAGCGCGTCGGCCACTTCGGCATGCATGTTGGCCGTGAAGCTGTTCAGCTTGTCCGGGCGGTTCAGCGTCAGGCGCGCAATGCCGCCGGACAGGTCGAATTGAATATCCTGATAGCTCATCTGCGATCGCCCGGCTTAGATGTGACGGCGGGTTTGCACCACGCGGAAGCGGTTCGAGACGAACGCCGTGTCCGACAGCGCCGCATTGGCCGCCGGGTTGGCGCCGGTGCCGTGGAAGTCGCTGAAGGCGGCGGTCTGGTTGACGAACACCGCGCCCGTCAGGTTCAGCGAGAGCGACACGCCCGACACCTCGGCGGCATCCTGCACCTGCTCGGCCACGCGATCATCCGTCGTGTAAGCCGACAGCGACAGCGCGCCGTGCTTGATGACGCTGTCGCGCGCCAGCTGGATGCTGTGAGCGGTGGAATCCGTGGCGACGACAAACGCGATGGGGCCGAACCACTCTTGGCCCAGCGCCGCATTGCCGGCCTCGGTGCGCAGCAGCAGCGGCGTGCGCACGCGGGCGTTTTCGAACTGGGGATGCGCCAGCGTCTTGCTGTCCGCCACGACGGGCAGACCCAGCGCGCGGGCCTTCTCGATGCGTTCGACGATGCCTTCGTTCTGGATGGCGCCCGTCAGTTCGACGGCCTTGGCGGCATCGGCGCCCACCTTTTCCAGCGCCACGCCCAGCGCGGCGGCCACGTCGTCGAAGCTGACACGGCCTTCCGGCGTGTTGATGCCGTCGCGCGGCACGTAGATGTTCTGCGGCGCGGTGCACATCTGACCGGAATACAGGGCCAGCGAGAACGCCAGGTTGCGGGCCACGCCCTTCAGGTCGTTCGTCGAATCGATGATGACCTGGTTCACGCCGGCCTTCTCGGTGTAGACCTGAGCCTGGCGCGCATTGTTTTCGAGCCAGTCGCCGTTGGCGGTGCTGCCGGTGAAGTCAACGATCTTGACGGCGGGGTCCAGCGCCAGCTTCTGCGCGGTGTCGTCGCCTGCCTCGTGGGCGGCCAGTTGCACGACGTCGGGATCGAAGCCCGCTTCCTGCAGCACTTCGCGCGCCACCTTCACGGTGATGGCCAGCGGCAGGATCGCGCCCGGGTGCGGCTTGACGATGACGGTGTTGCCCGTCGCCAGGCTGGCGAAGAGGCCCGGGTAGCCGTTCCACGTCGGGAAGGTCGAGCAGCCGATCACCAGCGCCACGCCGCGCGGCACGACGGTGAACTGCTTTTCCATGCGAATGGGATCGTTCTTGCCCTGCGGCTTTTCCCAGACGGCGATGCCCGGGATGCGCGACATTTCCTGCCAGGCGTAGGTCACGGCTTCAAAGCCGCGGTCCTGCGCGTGGGGGCCGCCGGCCTGGAAGGCCATCATGAAGCCCTGGCCCGTGGTGTGCTGGACCGCGTAGGCGATCTGGAAACTGAGCTTGTTCAGGCGCGCCAGGATTTCCAGCGACACGCCCACCCAGGCGTGGGGACCGGCGCGGCGCCAGTCTTCCAGCGCGCGTTTGGAGGCGGCGATCAGCTTGTCCGCCGGCACGCGAGGATACGTGATGCCCAGGTCGAAACCATAGGGCGACTTTTCGCCGCCCACGACGCCGTCGGCATCGTGCAGGTTAAGCGGAAAGGGCTTGCCCTGAAGCGCTTCGAAGGCGGCGCGGCCTTCGTCGTTGGCGGTCTCGCCGTAGTTACGCGGGCTGGGCGACTCGGCAAACGGGCTCCAGTAGCCACGCAGCGCGGCGGCAGCCAGGGATTGTTCCAGCAGGGGCTGGTGACGTTCAAAGAATTTCTGGGACACGCTCGTCTCTCCAATAAGTTTTGAATGCTTGCCTGGCGTGCGCCGGGTCAGGTTTCCTGGTCGAAGTCGATGACCAGCCGGTCGCTGACCGGGAAGCTCTGGCAGCTCAGGATGAACCCGCGCGCGACTTCATAATCTTCAAGGGCGAAGTTGGCGTCCATGTCCACCTCGCCTTCGATCACCTTGCAACGGCAGGTGGAACACACCCCGCCCTTGCACGAATACGGCAGTTCGATGCCCTGCGCCAGCGCCGAATCCAGCACACTGTCCTTGTTCTTGTCGATGACGAACATGCGGCTGTGTCCGTCCTGCACCACGGTGACTTCGCACTGTCCCTTGCCGGGCGCCTGGGGGGCGTCCTGACCGGTGCGCAGCGCGCGCGGACCCTTGGGTGCGCCGAAGAGCTCGAACTTGATGTTCGACTTGGGGATGCCGCGCGCCTGCAACCGTTCGACCACGCTCTCGGTCATGGTCTGCGGACCGCACACAAAAGCGTAATCGATATCCTCGGGGCTCATCCAGGCCGACATCAGCTGGTCGACCTTGTCGCCATCCAGGCGGCCGTTGAAGAGCTCGATGTCCTGCGTTTCGCGGCTCATCACGTAGACCAGCGAAAAGCGGTCCATGTACAGGTTCTTCAGGTCCTCGATTTCCTCGCGGAACAGCACCGCGGACGAGGCGCGGTTGCCGAAGAACAGCGTGAACTTGCTGCGCGGCTCGGTCGACAGCGCCGTCTTGACCAGCGAAAACACGGGGGTGATGCCGCTGCCCACGGCAAACGCCACGTAGTGGCGCTGGTTCTCGGGCGAGAAGTCCACCGTGAAGTTGCCCGCCGGCGCCATGACCTCCAGGGTCTGGCCAGGCTGCAATTCGTGATTGGCCCAGCTGGAGAACACGCCCTCGTCGACCTTCTTGATCGCCACGCGCAAGAGCTTGTCGTGCGGCGCCGAACAGATCGAATACGAACGGCGCAGTTCTTCGCCGTTGAGCTGGGTGCGCAGCGTCAGGTACTGGCCGGGCAGGAAGGCGAACTCGTTCGTCAGCGTGTCGGGCAGATCAAAGGTCACGACCACGGCATCGCGCGTATTGCGCGCAACCGAGGCCACCTTCAATGCATGAAATTGGTTCTGGCTCATCTCGAAACCACTCTTTAGTGAGTCTTGAAATAATCGAAGGGCTCGCGGCACGAGACGCAGCGATACAGCGCCTTGCACGACGTCGACCCGAAATTGCTGACCAGCCGCGTGTCGCGCGACCCGCAGCGCGGGCATGCGATGGCCGGGGCCGCCGTGCGGCGGCTGATTCCCGAGATGTCGATGGCGCGTTCGGCAGGCGCGGCGATGCCGTAGCCCTTGAGCGCCTCGCGCCCTTTTTCGCTCATCCAGTCGGTCGTCCAGGCGGGCGCTAGACGCGTCTCCACCCGAACCTCGGACACGCCGTGGCGTTCGAGCGTCTGGCGGATGTCCTGCGTGATCTCGCGCATGGCCGGGCAGCCCGAATAGGTGGGCGTGATGACGACGACGCACGCATCGCCGTCCCACGACACCTCACGCACCACGCCCAGGTCCACCACGGACAGCACGGGGATCTCGGGGTCCGGGACCTCCTGCAGCCAGGCGTAGACCTGGTCGGCGGAAATGGGCGCCAGCGCGTTCACCACGTAGCTCCCGGGTAGGCGCGGTGCAGATGCTGCATCTCGGCCAGCACATAGCCCAGCGCCTCGGTGTGCTTGCCCTGGCGGCCGCCGCGATGCGCGGCATGGTTGGCGGCGGCTTCATCGGGAACGGTCAGCGTGGCTTCTTCCAGCACTTCCCGCACGTGCGCAAGCCATGGCTGGCGCAGCGCAGACAAGGCACAGCCGATGCCGCGCGCCGCGACGTCCCGGTCGACGGCGTCATCGGTGAAGAGCTCGCCCGTGAAACGCCAGGCGTCGTCGATGGCGGCCTGCATCTTGGCGTGGCTTTCCGCCGTGCCATCGCCCAGGCGCACCACCATGTCCGAGGAACGGCGCACGTGATAGGTCACTTCCTTGAGCGACTTGGCCGCAATGGCCGCGACGCGCTCATCGGTGGACGCCTCCAGGCGCTGCAGTAGGAAATAGTGCCAGACGTCGAACAGAAACTGCCGCGCCATGGTGTCGGCGTAATTGCCGTTGTCGCGCTCGACCAGCAGCGCGTTGCGGAACTCGTGCGTGTCGCGCAGATAGGCCAGCGCGTCCTCGTCGCGGCCAGCGCCTTCGACCTCGCCGGCCAGCGTCAGCCACATGCGGGCCTGGCCCAGCAGGTCGAGCGCGGTATTGGTCAGCGCCAAGTCCTCTTCCAGGATGGGACCGTGGCCCGTCCAGGCGCCCAGCCGCTGCGACAGGATGAGCGACGTATCGCCCAGGCGCAGCAGGTATTCAAACAATGCTTTGTCCATGTCTCCCCCACCCGCCTTACATGTGCTTGATTTCTTCGGGCATCGGGAAGAAGGTCGGATGCCGGTAGACCTTGCTGTTGGCCGGCTCGAACAGCGGATCCTTGTCGCCCGGGCTGCTGGCCGAAATATCCGACGCGCGCACCACCCAGATGCTCAGACCCTCATTGCGGCGCGTGTACACGTCGCGGGCGTGATTGATCGCCATTTCCGCATCCGGGGCGTGCAGGCTGCCCACGTGCTTGTGCGCCAGGCCGTGCTGGCTGCGGATGAAGACTTCCCACAGAGGCCAGTCTTTGCTCATGATGGATTTCCTCTAGTGCCGGGTGCGCATTGCGCGGCCGGTCTGCAATAAATAAAAAGAAGGTGTCCAGAAAGTCACGCATCCCGAAGCGCTAGCGAGGGCCAGCGGGGCCGCGCGGATCCGGGCTCCGCCGGTCCGCTGCGGCGCCCCCCCTGGGGGGGAAGCGCGCAGCGCTCCGGGGGGGGACCTCAAGCGGCTTTACGGGCGGACTGTTTATCGGCGTAGGCGACTAGCGCGTCGCGCACCCAGGCCCCGTCCTCGTGCGCCTTCACGCGCGCGGCAAGCCGTTCGCGGTTGCACGGACCGTTGCCCTTGAGCACGGCGTAGAACTCGCTCCAGTCGATTTCGCCGAAGTCGTAGTGACCGCGCTCGGCGTTCCACTTCAGATCGGGATCCGGCACGGTCAGGCCCAGGTACTCGGCCTGCGGCACGGTCTGGTCCACCATCTTCTGGCGCAGCTCGTCGTTGGAGAAGAGCTTGATCTTCCAGGCCATCGACTGCGCGCTGTTGGGCGAATCCGCATCCGACGGACCGAACATCATCAGCGCGGGCCACCACCAGCGATTGAGCGAGTCCTGAACCATTGCCTTCTGTTCGGGCGTGCCGTGCAGGCACATCTGCATGAGCAGGTCGTAACCCTGGCGCTGATGGAAGGACTCTTCCTTACAGACGCGCACCATGGCGCGCGCATACGGGCCGTAGGAACAGCGGCACAGCGGGATCTGGTTGATGATGGCCGAGCCGTCGACCAGCCAGCCGATCATGCCGATGTCGGCCCAGCTCAGCGTGGGGTAATTGAAGATGCTGGAGTACTTGGCGCGGCCGGCGTGAAGGTCGTCGATCAGGTCGTCGCGCGACACGCCCAGCGTTTCGGCGGCGCTGTACAGGTAGAGCCCGTGGCCCGCCTCGTCCTGCACCTTGGCCAGAAGGATGGCCTTGCGCTTGAGGGATGGCGCGCGGGTGATCCAGTTGCCTTCCGGCAGCATGCCCACGATTTCCGAGTGCGCGTGCTGCGAAATCTGCCGCACGAGTGTCTTACGGTAGGCCTCGGGCATCCAGTCCTTGGCCTCGATGCGGACGCCGTCGTCGATGCGCCGCTGGAACGTCTGTTCCAGGCCTTCAAGCTGGTCCGCGGTCTTGACCTGCTTGACGCCGGTTTCGACGAGTTGAGCGTACATAGTTGTCTCCTTGAGACGGTTTGCGAAAACGCAAAGCAAACGCTGCGCAGTGCCGTCATGTCATGAGACGATTATTTAATACAAAAAAATCATTGTCAAACTCAAATCTGTATCACATTGGATTTATGTATCATATCCGGCATCCCGATATCGGCCGTCCGCGGCCCTCCTCATGGCAAACCCTCAGTCGACCCTGGAACGCGCTCTGTCCCGCTTATTGAAAAGCGATCCGCCCCGCGCGAAATCGCTCTGCGTCAGCGTGCTGGGCGATGCATTGGCCCCGCACGGCGGCGCCATCTGGCTGGGCAGCCTGATCGAGCTTCTGGCCCCGCTCGGCATCAACGAACGCCTGCTGCGCACCAGCGTCTTTCGCCTGGTGGCGCAGAACTGGCTGCAATCCGAACGCCACGGCCGGCGCAGCCTTTACCTGATTTCCGAGCAGGGATTGCGCCACACGTCGCACGCGTCGCAGCGCATTTACGTCGGCGGCGCCAAGGAATGGAACGGGGAATGGACGCTGGTCGCGCTGCCGCGCACGGGCAACGGCCTGGCTGAACGCGGCGAGCTGCGCCGCGAATTGACGTGGGAAGGCTTCGGCATGATCGCGCCGGGGCTGTTTGCGCATCCGCACACCGAGGCGCGCGCCGCGCATGACATTCTTGAAAAGCTGGGGATTCCGGACCGCGCGCTGGTGCTGTCGGCCCGCGACCTGGCCGGCGCCGGCGGACTGCCGATCGCCAGCCTGGCGACGCAATGCTGGAACCTGGACGACGTGGCCGAGCAATACCGCCAGTTCTCGCGCAACTTCGGCCCGCTTGAAAAGCTGCTGGACGAGGCGCCCTCGCCCGCCGAGGCGTTTACCGTCCGCGTCATGGTGCTGCACAACTGGCGCCGGATCGTGCTGCACGATCCGCAACTGCCTGCCCCCATGCTGCCCGACAACTGGCCCGGGCACGCCGCGCGGGAATTGTGCGGACGGCTTTACTGGAAGGTGTTCGATCCCTCCGAAACCCACCTGAATGCCCTGGCCGGACAGGACAACGAACGCTACCGCCCCCTGTCGCCCGAAGTCGAATCGCGCTTTGGCGGCCGGCCAGCCTGACGGCTGGCGCGTTGCGGGTTTAGCGGCCCGGACTGTCCTCGCCGGCCATGACGACGCCTAGCGTGTCGACGTGGCGTTCTCCCGCCGCCTCTCGTCCTGCGCCGGCCAGCGTGAGTCCGCGGCATGCCGCAATGAACGACAACGTCCATCGCGCCCGGATCGGCCGGCCCAGCGCCACCCCGGTGTCGGCATCAATGCCGCTGGGCACATCCAGCGCCAGCACCGGAACCTCCCACGCATTGACCGTGTCGATCAGGGATTGCCACGCGGCATCCAGCGGACGGTTCAGGCCGATGCCGAACAGCCCGTCAATGACCAGTCCCGGAGACGGTCCGGTCGGCAACACGGCGTGCGTTCGGGGTTCTCCGCCCGCGGCCAGCCAGCGCTCCCAGGCGCGCGCCGCATCGGCAGGCAGCCTGTCTGGCCCCGAAGGCAACACGACGTGAACATCCAAGNNCCAGCAATAGCCCCCCCGCTTCCAATGCGCCCCCGCCGTTATTGCCGGGCCCGGCCAGCGCCAGGATCGACGCGTTCACCGGCGCTCGCGCCGCGACGAAGCCGGCCGCCGCCGCGCCGGCCAGCGGCATCAGCGCACGCCCCGTTCCCAGGGCGCGCTGTTCGGCTTGGCGGATCTGCGCGACGGAGTAGGACGGCATGACGGTAGCGTGCGGCGAAAGTCCGTTGGAACCGGGCGGTCTGCCGACGGTCTCAGACCTTCAGGAAATGCTCGCGGTAATACTTGAGCTCGTCGATGGACTCGTAGATGTCGGCCAGCGCTTCGTGGCGGCTCTTTTTCTCGAATCCCTTGTAGACGGCGGGGGCCCACCGGCGCGCCAGCTCCTTGAGCGTGCTGACGTCCAGGTTGCGGTAATGGAAGAACTGTTCCAGGCGCGGCATGTAGGCGAACATGAACCGGCGGTCCTGGCTGATGGTGTTGCCGCACATGGGCGATTTGCCCGCCGGCACATGCTGCGCAAGAAACGCCAACAGCGTATCCTCTGCCTCTGCCTCGGTCACCGTGGACGCCTTGACCTTGTCGATCAGCCCGCTCTTGCCGTGGGTCGACTTGTTCCAGTTGTCCATTGCGTCGAGCAGGCTGTCGGACTGGTGCACGACGATCACCGGACCTTCGGCCACGACCGTCAGGTCGGGTTCGGTCACCACGACGGCGACTTCGATAATGCGTTCTTTCTCGGGGTCCAACCCCGTCATTTCCATGTCGAGCCAGATCAGGCGGTTTTCGTTCGCAGCCATATAATTTGCCTTTAAAACGCGCGATTTTCGCATATCCCTTCTTGAGCAAAACGCTTTGCCCATGTTCACACTGCTGTTCGTTGCCTTCCTGCTGACCGATATTGCCGTGCGCATGTGGCTGGCGTCACGCCAGATTCGCCACGTCGCCCGCAATCGCGACCAGGTGCCTGCGGAATTCTCCCATCGCATCGGACTGACCAGCCATCAGCGGGCGGCGGATTACACCGTGGCGCGGGTGCGGTTGGGCATGCTCGAGCGCACCTATGACGCCCTGGTGCTGGTTGCCCTGACGCTGCTGGGTGGCCTGCAATTCATCGACCTGATGGTCAGCCAGCTTACCAGCAACGACTTCGTGCGGCAGATGCTGCTGCTGGTGGTGGTTGCGCTGGTGCTGGGCCTGCTCGGTCTGCCCTTCACGCTTTGGCGGCAGTTCAAGCTGGAGGCGCGTTTTGGCTTCAACCGCATGACGCCCGGGTTGTTTGTGGCCGACGCCGCCAAGGGCCTGCTGGTTGCGGCCGTGCTGGGCCTGCCGCTGGCCGCCGCGGTACTGTGGCTGATGGGCAGCGCCGGCGCCTACTGGTGGGTCTGGGCCTGGGCGCTATGGACCGTGTTCAACCTGGCCCTGCTGATCATCTACCCGATGTTCATCGCCCCGCTCTTCAACAAGTTCACGCCGCTGTCCGACCCCGAACTGGCCGGCCGCATCCAGCGTCTGGCGCAGCGCTGCGGCTTTGCCCTGAATGGTCTGTTCGTCATGGACGGCTCGCGCCGCTCGGCCCACGGCAACGCGTACTTCACGGGTTTCGGAAAATCCCGCCGGATCGTGTTCTTCGATACCCTGCTGGCCCGCCTGAACGCCGATGAAATCGAGGCCGTGCTGGCGCACGAGCTGGGGCATTTCGCCAAGCGCCACATCATCAAGCGTGTGATCTTCAGCTTTGCCGCCGCGCTGGTGTTCTTTGCCATCCTGGGCTGGATCGCACAGCAACCGTGGTTCTATGTGGGCCTGGGCGTGATGCCGCAATTGGGCGGCCGCAACGACGCGATGGCGCTGCTGCTGTTCTTCCTGGTCATTCCTGTATTCACCTTCATGCTGACGCCGCTGGCCAGCTGGTACTCGCGCCGCGACGAATTCGAAGCGGACCGCTATGCCGCCGAGCAAAGCTCGCCGGACCGTCTGGTCTCGGCGCTGGTCAAGCTGTACGACGACAACGCTGCAACCCTGACGCCCGACCCTGTGCATTCCGCCTTTTACGACAGTCACCCTCCTGCCGCCGTGCGCATCCGCCACCTGATGGCGGCTGCTGCATGAGCGCGCCGATGGAAGGCCGCATCATCGCCGCGCATGGCCGCCACTACACCGTGGAATTGGCCGATGGCGCCCTGCGCAAGTGCTTCCCGCGCGGCAAGAAAACCGGCGCCGCGGTGGGCGATCGGGTCAAGATCACACCGCAAGGCAAGGCCGAGGGCGCCATCGACGCCATTCTGCCGCGCAGCAACCTGCTCTATCGATCCGACGAAATGCGGTCCAAGCAGTTTGCGTCCAATGTCGACCAGTTGCTGATCGTCGTGGCCGTCCGGCCCACCTTTTCGGACGACCTGACCGGCCGCGCGCTCGCAGGCGCATGGAGCGCCGGCATCGCGCCGCTCATCATCCTGAACAAGACGGACCTGACCGACGAGCTGCCGGCCGCGCGCGCGCGGCTCGCGCCCATCGCGGCGCTGGGCGTGGACATCATCGAACTGAGCGCACTCGAGCCCGAGAAAGTCCACACGTTGCTGGCGCCGCGCCTGGCCGGCCGCACGAACCTGCTGCTGGGACAGAGCGGCATGGGCAAGTCCACGCTGCTCAACGCGCTGGTGCCGGATGCCGCCGCAGCAACGCGTGAGCACTCCACCGCGCTGGACATGGGCAAGCACACGACCACCAGCACCCGGCTCTACCATTTGCCGGCGCCGGGGGGCGACCTGATCGATTCACCGGGGTTCCAGGCCTTCGGTCTGCATCACCTGACGCGGGACGACATCATCCGCGGGTTTCCGGAGTTCACGCAGCCCATCGAGGAATGCCGCTTCTACAACTGCACGCACCGCCACGAGCCCGGGTGCGGGGTGGTGGCGGCGCTGCAGAGCGGCAGGATCGATCCGGCGCGCTACGCGCTGTACGAACGCATCCTTGAAGAAAACCTGGCGGGCCAGCAGCGCTACTGACGCTTGCTGCGGCCCCCATTGAAAACGGCCCCGATCGGGGCCGTTTGCTTGTGCGGGCCTGCACGCCCGATTGTTCCGAAGCGGATTCCAAGGCCAATCAGCGCGGCGTGAATCCGTGGCGCAGCAAGTGATAGAGGTTGCGCAGCATGCCCGCAGTGGCGCCCCAGATGAAGTGCTTGCCGTACGGCATGCCGTAATACTGGCGCACCCGTCCGTCATCGAGCCGGGCTTCATAAAGGCGATGATTGGCCGGGTCCATCAGGAACGACAACGGCACCTCGAACACCTCGGCCACTTCGAAAGCGTCGGGCGCCAGTTCAAAACCCGGCCGCACCAGCGACACCACGGGAATGATCGAAAAGCCGGTCGCCGTCAGGTACGGCGGCATGCTGCCCAGGACTTCGACGTGATTGGCCGGCAGGCCGGTTTCCTCTTGGGCTTCGCGTAGCGCCGCATCCACCGGCGTGGCGTCGCTGGTCTCGATGCGACCGCCGGGAAAGCTGATCTGGCCCGCGTGATCATGCAGATGCGCGGCGCGCTGCGTCAGCATGATGTTCACGCCCTCGTCGCGCGTCACCAGCGGGATCAGCACGGCCGCGGGCACAGGCGTGCCCTCGCGGCCGGGATAGCGAAGATCGTTGTCGCGCGACAGCTCCAGCGTCCAGGTGGACGGCTGGCTCAGCGTGCCGCGCAGGGAATCCGGCGTCAGCAGGCGGGTGGGCACGGGCGGCAGCGATTCGTTGGCCACCACCCACGGTTGCGTCGCCGGATCGAATCCGGGGCGCGCCAGCGGCCGTCTAGGCCGCGCGGAGGACGAGGTTTCAGACATACGCTCAGAAGTAAGAAAAAAGGCACCCTCGCAGGTGCCTTTTTAACCCGGAAAACCGTGCCGGACGGAAACGCGGATTGGCGTGAACGTCCGACACTGTCAGGGCCGTGTGCCGATAAGCGATCAAGCCGCGGGGGCTTGCTTGCTGACCAGCTTTTCCTTGATGCGAGCCGACTTGCCCGAGCGCGAGCGCAGGTAGTACAGCTTGGCGCGGCGCACGTCGCCGCGGCGCTTCACTTCGATGCTGGCGATTTGCGGCGAGTACAGCTGGAACGTACGTTCCACGGCTTCACCCGACGAAATCTTGCGCACGGTGAACGCGGAGTTCAGGCCGCGATTGCGCTTGGCGATAACAACGCCTTCGAAAGCCTGCACGCGCTTGCGGGTGCCTTCAACGACGTTGACGCTCACGATGACGGTGTCACCAGGAGCAAATTCAGGCTTGGCTTGACCGCCGGTCAGACGGGCAATTTCTTCCTGTTCCAGGATAGCGATGAGGTTCATGTGAACTCCTAGATCATCATGTCTTTGCGGACTAAAACTTTTGCCGATCGATGTTGTTCACGCCCGGGCTTTCGTGTGATCGAAGCCTCGAGATTCAAGTCTTCGGTCGCAACCGGCCTGGTTCGTGTGCATGGCTACTGGTTCTCGTGGGTTGTCCGCAATGCGGATTTCCTGTGAGCCTGTGTCGCGATGCTATGCCGCAAGCAGAGGATGAGATTTGGCAAACCAATGATTCTACACCAAAAATTCCCCAGAGCCTCGGGTAACATGTGCGCCTTGAGCACGGTTTGCGGTACCCTTCCAACTCCCTGTAACAAACACGTCATCTGACGCTGTTCCCTCATGTCGTACTCGTCCCTGATATTGGTCGTCCTGGCGGCGATGGCCCACGCCACGTGGAACCTCCTTGCCAAGCGCGCGGCCATGGTGGGCGCGCCGTTCGTCTTTGCCTACGGCTTGTGCGCGACGGTGCTGTATGCGCCGTGGGTGATCTGGGTGCTGATGCACGACGGCATGAACTGGACCTGGCCCGTCGTCGGCGCCATCCTGACATCAAGCCTGTTGCATCTGGGCTACAGCCTGTGCCTGCAGCGCGGCTATCAGGTGGCCGACCTGTCCGTGGTGTATCCGATTGCGCGGGGCACCGGCCCCCTGCTGTCGACGACAGGCGCTTTTCTGCTGCTGGGCGAACCCGCCACCAGCACCGGCATCGCCGGCATGCTGTGCGTCGTGGCCGGAGTGCTGCTGATCGCCACCCAGGGTCGGCTCGCCATCTTCAAGCAGGCGCAGGCGTGGATCGGCGTGCGTTGGGGCGTGGTGATCGGCCTGTTCATCGCGGCCTATACGGTGGTGGACGCGTACGGCGTGAAAGTGCTGCTGATCAGTCCGGTGCTGTTCGACTGGTTTACCTGTGTGACCCGCACCGCCATGATGACCCCGCATATGCTGCGCCGCCCCACCCAATCGTGGGAATCCATGCGCGGCCATTGGCATCTGGCGCTGGCCGTGGGGTTTCTGTCGCCGCTGGGGTACATCCTGGTGCTGTATGCGCTGCGCAACGGCGCGCCGCTGAGCCTGGTGGCGCCTGCCCGGGAAATGTCCATGATGCTCGGCACCCTGGCCGGCATGTTCCTGCTGCGCGAAAAAGTGGGCGTGGGCCGTCTGGCCGGATGCGTGTCCATTCTGGCGGGCGTGATCCTGCTGGGATCGAGCTGACCGC
This sequence comes from Achromobacter sp. UBA5777, assembly GCF_002418565.1. NCBI lineage: Bacteria > Pseudomonadati > Pseudomonadota > Betaproteobacteria > Burkholderiales > Alcaligenaceae > Achromobacter > Achromobacter sp. UBA5777. Next base: position 27,676 of record NZ_DIEJ01000025.1, read on the forward strand.
CGCCGCGGTTCGTCAGCAGCCAGCGGCCATCAGAAGCCGCCAGCCACGCCCAACCACATCAGGCCGGGGATCATCGCGCCCCAGGCCAGCACCAGCACTACGTCCGTAATCATGGCTTTCATCGTGAGCTGGTTGGCAACCGGCTGCGCCTTGGCGTCTCCGATGCTGTGATCGCGCGCCGCAGCGACGGGCGCGGCCGGCGCGGCAGTGGCTGCGTCGGCGACGGGCAGACCCGCCAG
>NZ_DIEJ01000162.1:0-20617 GCF_002418565.1 Achromobacter sp. UBA5777
CGCCGTTCGGGTGAAGTCACCGTGCTGATGCTGGGCGGCGCCGCGCTGCGCGAGCGCGCCCTGAACGCCGCCGGCCGCATCGCGCGGGCCACAGGCGTGCGCCTGGTGTCGGAAACGTCGAACCGCCGCATCGAACGCGGCGGCGCGCGCACCCCGGTGGATCGTCTGCCGTATCCGATCGACATGGCCGTGGCCAAGCTGAAGGATGTGAAGCATCTGGTGCTGGCGGGCGCGAAGTCGCCGGTCGGCTTTTTTGCCTACCCCGGCAAGCCCAGCCTGCTGGCCCCGCAGGACAGCAACCAGCTCGTGCTGGCCACCGCCGACCAGGACCTGCCGCACGCGCTGGAATGGCTGGCCGACGAACTGGGCATCGCCGCCGACGCGCCGCGGCTGGTGGCGCCCGCGCCCAGCTACGAAGTGCCTGCCTCCGGCAAGCTGACCAGCGCCGCGGTCAACATCCTGGTCGCGCACCACCTGCCCGAGCAGGCTATCGTCTGCGACGAGTCCATCACGCAGGGCCGCGAATTCCCGCTTTACAGCGTGAACAGCGCGCCGCACGACTGGCTGATGCTGACCGGCGGCGCCATCGGTATCGGCCTGCCGATGGCGACGGGTGCGGCAGTGGCCTGCCCCGACCGCAAGGTCGTGACCCTGCAGGCGGACGGCAGCGGCATGTACACCTTGCAGGCCTTGTGGACGCAGGCCCGTGAAAACCTGGATTGCCTGACCATCATCCTGGCCAACCGTTCCTACGCCACGCTGCATGGCGAAATGAAGAACGTGGGCGTGCAGGAGCCGGGCCGCAACGCGCGCCGCATGCTGGACCTGCAGGATCCGCATCTGGAGTGGACGCATCTGGCGCGCGGCATGGGCGTCGAAGCGGTCAGCGTGGATACGGTCGAAGGCTTTGCGCGCGCGCTGGCCGAAGGCTTGAAGCGCCGCGGCCCCTTCCTGATCGAAGCGGTGATCTGACGATTGCCGGCGTGGCGCGGACGCTTCGCGAATATTCTTCGCATTCGTCCCGCCGCTATACCCCCAAATAGCGCGTCAATTGCTCGGGTTGCCGGGCCAGCGACGCGCTATCGCCATCCTGCACGATCAATCCCTTCTCCATGACCAGACACCGATCGGTGTGTTCCAGCACCGCGCGGTAGTTGCGGTCCACGATCAGCGTGGACATGCCGGTCGCACGGATGTCGCGGATGATGCGCCAGATCTCGGCCACGATCAGCGGCGCAAGGCCTTCGGTGGCTTCGTCCAGGATCAGCAGGTCGGGATTGGTCATCAACGCCCGGCCGATGGCCAGCATCTGCTGTTCGCCGCCCGACAGCTGCTGACCACCGTGGCCCAGGCGCTCGCGCAGGCGCGGAAACGTGTCCAGCACGCGCGCATACGTCCAGTCCTGGCCGGCGCGCTTGCCCGGCCTTGCGGCGACCTGCAGGTTCTCGCGCACGTTCAGGTTGGGAAAGATGCCGCGCCCCTCGGGCACGTAGGCCACGCCCATGCGCGCAATCGCGTGCGGCTGCGCATGCGTGCAATCGCTGCCCCGCACCCGCACGTTGCCTTGCGCGCTCTTTACGTGGCCCATCAGGCTGCGGATGAGCGTGGTCTTGCCCATGCCGTTGCGGCCCACCAGACCCACGGATTCGCCCGGTGCGATGTGCATGTCCACGCCCCGCAGCACATGGCTGGCGCCGTAGTACACGTGCAGGCCGCCGGCTTCGATCAGCGTGTGCATCAATGCGCTCCTTGTCCGTCTTCGCCCAGATAGGCGGTGCGCACCTCGGGATTGGCGCGGATCTGCTCGGGCGCGCCGCTGGCGATCGCGCTGCCGTTGACCATCACGGTGATGGTTTCGGCGATGCGGAACACGGCGTCCATGTCGTGTTCGACCAGCAGGATCGCGTGGCCGGCCTTCAGCGTTTGCAGCAGGTCGAGGATGCGGTCGGTTTCCTCGGGGCCCATGCCCGCCAGCGGTTCGTCCAGCAACAGCACCTGCGGTTCGCCCGCCAGGCACATCGCGATCTCCAGCTGGCGTTTTCGGCCGTGGGCCAGCAGACCGGCGGGCTGCGTTGCGTCGTGAGCGAGACCCGTGCGCTCCAGTGCCTCGCCGGCCAGGTCGGCGCTGCGGCGGCAACTGGCTGCGTCGCGCCACCAGTGCCAGAAGCGCTGCCGGCTGGCCTGCGCCGCAAGCCGGCAGTTTTCGAACACGCTGAGTTCGGGAAAGATCGTGGATCGCTGGTAGCTGCGGCCCAGCCCGGCGCGTGCGCGCTCGGGCTGCGGCCAGGCGGTGATGTCGCGGCCCGCCAGCGTGACTTGCCCGCTGCTGGCCGCCAGTTCGCCCGACAAAATGTTGATGAGCGTGGACTTGCCTGCGCCATTGGTGCCGATCACGGCGTGCACCTGGCCGCGCTGCAACTGCAGCGACACGCCGTTGACCGCCGTGAGACCGCCGAAGCGGCGCGTGACCGCGGTGGCGGCGAGCAGGACATCAGACATGGCGTTCTCCCTGAATCGGCAGGCGGGGGGCGGGCGTTTTGGATGGCGCGCGTGAAGGCGTGATGGCGTCCCGGCTGGGGCCGCTTCGGGTGTCGCTTCGGTAGTCGATTCGGGTGTCCTTGCCTGCGCCCTTTCCAGCATCCGCCAGGCGCGCCTGCCGGCGCTCGCGCCATTGCGCCGGCAATCCTGCCAGCCCGTTCGGCAGCAGTGCCACCAGCGCGATGATTGCGATGCCCAGCGGCAGATGCCAATGGCGCGCGTAGTCGCCAAACAAGTCCTGCGACTGGAACAGCTCCTGCAGCAGCACCATCGTCACGGTGCCCAGCACCGCGCCGCCCAGGCTGCCCATGCCGCCCAGGATGACCATCAGCAGCACCAACCCGGATTGTTCCCACGCCAGCAGTTCGGGCGTGACGAAGCCGTCCTTCAATGCAAACAGAAAGCCCGCCAGCGCCGCCAGCGTGGCGCCGACGACATACGCGGCCAGCTTGTACGGATAGGTCGAATAGCCCGCCGCGCGCATGCGCTGTTCGTTGATGCGAATGCCGGCCAGCGCCGCGCCGAACGGCGAGCGCCGCAGCAGCGCCAGAAAGCCCCACGCCAGCGCCAGGCACGCCAGGACGAAGAAATAGAACGTGGTCCCATTGCTCAGATCGAACGGCATCCAGCCGCCCAGCGAGAGTTCGGGCCGGAAGTACAGATAGATGCCGTCGCTGCCGCCGCCGATCTTGGTGTCGTGGAAGACGTAATAGGCCATCTGCGAGAAGGCCAGCGTGACCATGATGAAGTACACGCCGCGCGTGCGAAGCGCGAGCGCGCCGGTGACCAGCGCATAGGCGGCGGCCGCGAGCAGGGCGGCTGGCAGCAGCCACCACAGCCCGGCCGCTTCCGATTCCGGCGACAGCAGCGCCGCCACATACGCGCCAATGCCGAAGAACGCGGCGTGTCCCAGGCTGACCAGCCCAGCACCGCCGACCAGCAGTTGCAGGCTCAGCGCGAAGATCGCGTAGATCATGATCTTCACCGCGAGGCCGGTGTAGTAATCACTGCCGCTGAACGAAAAGGCGGCTAGCGCCAGCAGCGCGGCGAAGGGCAGAAGTCGGTTGAGCAGAGGCGTGCGCATGCGAGGGTCCTTTTGATGTCGACAGGACCTAGCCCTGTTTGAACAGCCCTTCGGGCTTGCAAAGCAGAATGAAGGCCATCAGCAGATAGACCAGCACGCCCGCCGCGGAAGGGAACAGCACCTGGCCGAAGGTCTCGGCAAAGCCCACCAGCATCGCGGCCAGGAACGCGCCGCGGATCGACCCGATGCCGCCGATCACCACCACCACGAAGCAGATGATGAGCACGCCGTTGCCCATGCCGGGATACACCGACGAGACGGGCGCTGCGATGCTGCCAGCCAGCGCGGCCAGCGCCACGCCGGCCGCGAACACCACGCGGTAGAGCTTGTTGATGTCGATGCCCAGCGAGCTGATCATCTCGCGGTTGCTGGCGCCGGCGCGCAGCATCATCCCCAACCGCGTGCGCGAGATGACCCAGTACAGCAGCAGCGCCACCGCAATGCCCACGGCCGAGATGAAGAGCCGGTAAACGGGATACGTCATCACGTCGCCCAACGCAATGCTGCCCTTCAACCACGACGGCAGCGGCACGCCGTGCACGTCGTTGCCCACAAGAATGCTGCGCAGCTCCTCGAACACCAGGATCAGGCCGTAGGTCATCAGCACCTGCTGCAGATGGTTGCGCTTGTACAGGTAGCTGAAGAACGCGGCTTCCAGCAGGTAGCCCAGTACGGCGGCGGCCAGCACGCAGACCGCCAGCGTCGTGAGAAAGCCGCCGCCCAGCCAGCGGTCCACCACCGGACCCAGCGCAAACGCCATGTACGCGCCGATCATGTAGAAACTGCCGTGGGCCAGATTGATGATGCCCATGATCCCGAAGATCAGCGTGAGTCCGCTGGCCACCAGGAACAGCAGCAAGCCGTACTGGAATGCGTTCAGGCTCTGGATGAGCAGGATGCTGATGTCCATGGGGCCTCCCTGTGGCGGACGCGGTGCGTGGCGTTACAGCTTGCAGCCGCGCGCGGGGTCGGCCAGCTTCTGAACCGCGACTTCGACGACCTTGTTCTCCAGGCCGTCGACGCGCCGCAGGTAGATGTCCTGCACCGGGTTGCCCGCCTTGGACAGCGTGAACGAGCCGCGCGGGCTGTCCACGGTTGCCGTGCGCATGGCGCTGCGGAAGGCTTCCTTCTTCGAGAAATCGCCCTTCACGGCCGTGAGGCCCGACTGCATGAGTTGGGCGGCGTCATAGCCCTGCACCGCGTAGACGTCCGGCTGCATCTTGTACGCCTTGGAATAGTCGGCGCGGAACGCGTTGTCGCGCGGCGTGTTCAGGCCGTCGGCGTAGTGCAGGGTGGTCAGCAGTCCCTGCGCGGACGCGCCCTGCGCCTGCAGCGTGCCGTCTGTCAGGAAGCCCGAGCCGTACAGCGGAATTGTCTTGTCCAGGCCGGCGGCGTGGTAGTCCTGCACGAACTTCACCGCGCCGCCGCCCGCAAAGAAGGTGAAGACCATGTCGGGCTTGAGCGCGGCAATCTCCGTCAGCAGCGACTGGAATTCCACGTTGGGAAATGGCAGGCTCAGTTCGCGCACAACCTTGCCGCCGGCCTTCTCGAAGCCTTCCTTGAAGCCGCCGATGGCTTCGTCGCCCGCCGCGTATTTCCACGTGATGGTCACGGCAGTCTTGTGGCCCTTGGCATAGGCCACCGGCCCCATCGCATACGCCGGCTGCCAGTTCGTGAATGAAGTGCGGAAGATGCCGGGGCCGCACAGCGGGCCGGTGATCGCGTTGGCCCCGGCGTTGGTCACGATCAGCGTGGTGTCGGCGTCCTTGGCCGCCTTGGCCAGCGCCATGGCCACGCCGGAGTGCACCGTGCCGATCAGCACGTCCACCTGATCGCGCTTGATGAGCCGGTTGGCGTTCTCCGCAGCCTTGGCCGGATTGGATTCGTCGTCCACCTTGAAGTATTCGATCTCGCGCCCGCCCAGCTTGCCGCCCTGCTCGGCAACGTAGAGCTTGAAGCCGTTCTCGATGGCGTTGCCCAGCGCGGCGAAGGTGCCGCTGTAGGGCAGCATGAAGCCGACCTTGAGCTTGTCGTCGGCATGCGCGCCGCTTGCGGCGATCGTCAGGGCGGCGGCCAGCGCAGCCCGGGTCAGGACGTGGTTCATGGTTTGTCTCCGTGCTTGTTATGGGCTAACGCCGGGCCGATGGCGCGGCCTGGGTCAACCGGGTTTTTCCAGCGCGCCCACAAAGCGTGCGACGGCCTGGACAACGGTGGCGGGCTGATCCCGGTGCGGCGAATGCCCACAGTCCGGTATCTCCAGCAGTTCGGTTTGCGGCGCGCGCCGACGGATGCCGCGCACCTGCTCGAGCGTGCCGTATTCGTCGTCCATGCCCTGAATGGCCAGCACGGGACAGGTGATACGGTTCAATTCGTCTTCGATGTTCCACGCCCGGAATTCGGGCTTCAACCAGATGTCGTTCCAGCCCCAGAATGCCGAGTCGACGTCCTGGTGATGACGCCCCAGCCGCGCGCGCAGATCGGATTCCAGATAGGCCTGGCGCGCCTGCGCGATGCTGGCCACCGAGACGTCCTCGACAAAGATGTGCGGCGCTGCAACCACCACGCCGGCGACCGCGTCCGGATACCGCGCGGCGTACAGCAACGCGATCGAGCCGCCGTCGCTATGACCGAACAACACGGGCTTGTCGTGGTGCGCGTTCACGCCCAGGACTTCAAGCAGGGCGGGCAGCACCTCGTGCGCCTCGCGATGCATGAAGTCCACAGGCCACGCTTCGCGCAGCGGGCGCGCGGTGGACTGGCCATAGCCGTAGCGCGAATACACCAGGCCGCGGCAACCGGCCGCATCGCAGACCCGTTGCGGAAAGTCCTTCCACATCGACACCGATCCCAGCCCCTCGTGCAGGAACACGATGAGCGGCGCATCGGCGCGTTCCGGCGCGATCCACGCGCATTCCAGCCGCATGTCGCGGCCGCGCGCATGCAGGTTGGCAAAGACCGCGGCGGCCTCCGTGGTGGCAGTCATAGCGCGGCCTCTTCCAGCGCGCGCAGGCGGAACCGCTGGATCTTGCCGGTGGCGGTCTTGGGCAGTTCTTCCAGGAAATCGATCTGGCGCGGGTACTTGAACGGCGCCAGATGCTGCTTCACGTAGTGCTGCAAGGCGGCACCCGTCTGCGCGTCGGGCTCGAAGCCGGCGCGCAGCACCACGTAGGCCTTCGTCTTGACCAGGCCGTCGTGATCCGGCACGCCGATCACCGCGGCTTCCAGCACCGCTTCGTGCTGGATCAGGATGTTCTCGACCTCTACCGGCGACACGTACTGGCCGCTGACCTTGATCATGTCGTCGCTGCGGCCGGCGTAGGTGTAGTAGCCGTCTGGATCGCACACGTACTTGTCGCCGCTTTTCAGCCAATCGCCCAGAAAGCACTGGCGTGTCTTGTCGCGGTTGTTCCAGTACATCAGCGCGGCGCTGGGGCCCTTGATGTAGAGATCGCCGATGGCGCCCGGCGCAACCGGCGCGCCATTGTCGTCGCGCAATTGCACCTCGTAGCCGGGCACGGGCTTGCCCGTGGTGCCGTAGCGCAACTGGCCCGCGCGGTTCGAAATGAAGATGTGCAGCATCTCGGTCGAACCGATGCCGTCCAGGATTTCACAGCCGAAATGGCGCGTGAAGCGCTCGCCGATATCGCGCGGCAAGGCTTCGCCGGCGGATGTGCAGACGCGCATCGCCACCTGTTCGCGGGGGGGCAGGTCGGGCGAGGCCAGCATGCTGGCGTACAGCGTCGGCACGCCATAGAACACGGTGGGACGATGCCGGACCAGACGCTGGAACACGGCCTGCGGCGTGGGGCGCTCGGCCATCAGCACGACGGTGGCGCCCACCGACAGCGGAAACGTCAGGCCATTGCCCAGGCCGTACGCAAAGAACAGCTTCGCGGCCGAGAACACCACGTCGTCTTCGCGGATGCCGAGCACGGGCTTGGCATAGAGTTCGGCCGTGTGCCAGAGGTTGCCGTGGGTGTGCACCACGCCCTTAGGCTTGCCCGTGGATCCGGACGAGTACAGCCAGAACGCGATCTCGTCGGACAGCGTCCGGGCGGCGGGCGCGAGCGGGGCGGCCGCCAGCAAGGATTCGAATTCGTGGGCGCCGCCCGGCAGGGTTGCGCCCGGCTGCGACACGACCAGGTGTTCGATGTCCGCCGGCGCCTGGACCAGCGCCGATTGCAGCACCGGCAGCAACGCGCCCGACACGAACACGGCCCGCACGCGGCTGTGCGCAACGATGTAGGCGTAGTCGTCTGCAGTGAGCAGCGTGTTCACGGCCACGGGCACCACGCCGGCGTGCAGCGCGCCCAGGAACACGACGGGCCAGTCAGCCGTGTCCTGCATCAACAGCAGGATGCGTTCCTCGCGGCGCAGGCCCAGATTGCGCAGCGCGCCGGCCATGCGGGCCACCCGCTCGGCCAGATCTCCGTACGTGAGTTGGCGGGTGTCGTCGATGTAGGCCAGCTTGGTGGCGCGCGGCGCGTTCAGCGCGGCCAGGTGGCTGGCGAAGTTCAATTCGGCGGGGCAGGTGTTCACGGTTGTCTCCTGATGTCCTGGTGGGCGGACGCCGTGCCTGTGGTTGTTGTTGGCGGCAGGGCGGGTGTCCGGACCGGCTGTCAGCCGGGGCGCGTGAATTCGATGGCCCCGCCGGGCAGCAGATACAGCACCAGGGCGCGACCCTGCGTCACGGTGGGGCGGTGCGCCGTCCCCGGGCCATAGACCAGCCAGCCGGCCCCGTGGCCATCGAAGCGGGCGTCTTCGGTCAGCGGCATGATCATGTCGATCTCGCCATTGGGATGCGCGTGGTGCGGACCGGCCAGATCGATCATGTCTACGACGTCGACCGAGCAGCCGCCCAGGTCATCGGCGGGCTTGATCACCCGGCCATACTTGATGCCGCCGCCTTCGCGGTTGCACATCCAGCCGTCGGCCACGCCTTGCCTACAGGTGGCAAAGATGTCCTGGAACAGCGCGCTGTCCGGACCGGCGGCGTCATTGAGCCGGGCCTGCAGCGCTGCATCCAGCGGCTGGCCGGCCGTCAGACGCGTCACGTCCCGCATCAGGGCATGGAATTGGTCAGGCGTACTCACCAGGCGGCTCCTTTACACTGTCGGCGCTCGGCAGTCCTGTTGGACTGCTGTTTTTTTGCACCGGATCGGCTGTGGACTCGTTGGATGGAAAAATAGTGCTTCCGTTGATGTGGGTCAAGCACTATAGTGCATAAAAGAGCGGTAATCAGGGTTTTTGCGGAGTCAGTCGAACCATGAATCAAGCGCTAGACACGGCGCCCATCGAACCCCGGCGCGAGCCCTTTCTGATCGCCCTGGGCGAGCGCGTGCGCCGCCTGCGCGCCATCCGCGGCATGACGCGCAAAGGGTTGTCCCAGGCGACCGGCGTGTCCGAACGCCACCTTGCCAATCTGGAGCACGGGGTCGGCAACGCGTCGATCCTGGTGCTGCTGCAGATTGCGCGCGCCTTCAATTGCGCGCTGGCCGAACTCGTCGGCGACGTGACCACCGAATCGCCCGATTGGCTGCTGATCCGGGAATTGCTCAGCGGGCGCACCGAATCCGATCTGCAGCGTGCCCGCGAGGCGCTGACGCAATTGTTTGGCGTGGGCGCCGGGGCCCAGCGCCCGAACCGTACGCAGCGCGTGGCGCTGATCGGCCTGCGCGGTGCGGGCAAGTCGACGCTGGGTCAGATGCTGGCCGACGATCTTGGCTACCCCTTCGTGGAACTGAACCGCGAGATCGAGCGGGTGGCCGGCTGCGGCATCCTGGAGATCCACAACCTTTACGGTCCCAATGCGTATCGCCGCTACGAACGGCGGGCGCTGGAAGAGGCCGTGCAGATCTACCCCGAGATGGTGCTGGCAACGCCGGGCGGACTGGTGTCCGAACCTGCCACGCTGAATCTGCTGCTGACCCATTGCTACACGGTCTGGCTGCGCGCCACGCCCGAAGAGCACATGGGCCGCGTCATGGCGCAGGGCGACTTCCGCCCCATGTCGGGCAACAACGAAGCGATGGCGGATCTGAAGCGCATCCTGGCCGGACGCGAAGCGTTCTATGCCAAGGCCGATCTGACCTGGGTGACCAGCAATCTGGAAGTGCCCGAGAGCTTTGCCGGTCTGCGTACGCAGGTGCGCAAGGCTTGCGGGCTGCCGCTGTAGCGCTGCGCCGCTCGTCCGGTTGATTTGCGATAAGGCCGCCCCTTCCAGGGCGGCTTTTTGCTTTCCGCCTCCAGTTCTTTGGAACCTGCACTTTCTTGCATATTCCGCTTGACGCTCATAATCACCTGCACTAATCTGCATAATAATTCATGTGGTGCAGTATTTTTCCTGTCCGAGCACAGGGCGTATGAGGAGACACACTATGAGCAGCCCCATCAGCCGGGTCGACTTTCGAACCGATCCCGCCCAGTACCGGCATTGGCGTCTGGCCTTCGACGGTGCGGTGGCGACATTGGCCATGGACGTCGCCGAAGACGGCGGCCTGCGCCCCGGTTACAAGCTCAAGCTCAATTCATACGACCTAGGCGTCGACATCGAACTGCACGACGCCCTGCAGCGCATCCGTTTTGAACACCCGGAAGTGCGCAGCGTGGTCGTCACCAGCATGAAGGACCGGATTTTCTGTTCCGGGGCCAACATTTTCATGCTGGGCTTGTCCACCCACGCCTGGAAGGTGAACTTCTGCAAGTTCACCAACGAAACCCGTAACGGCATCGAAGACTCCAGCCGCCACGGCGGCTTGAAGTTCATTGCCGCGCTGAACGGCGCGTGTGCGGGCGGCGGTTATGAACTGGCCCTGGCCTGCGACGAAATCCTGCTGATCGACGACCGTTCGTCTTCCGTGGCCCTGCCCGAAGTGCCGCTGCTGGGCGTGCTGCCCGGCACCGGCGGCCTGACCCGCGTCACCGACAAGCGCCGAGTGCGGCACGATCATGCCGACATCTTCTGCACGCTGGTCGAGGGCGTGCGCGGGCAACGCGCCAAGGACTGGCGGCTGGTGGACGATGTGGTCAAGCCCGCGCGCTTCGAGGAAGAAGTCCGCGCCCGCGCCCTGGCGCTGGCGCAGGACAGCCACCGACCGGCGGACGAGCAGGGCGTGTCGCTGACGCCGCTGCAACGCACCGAGACCGAGACCAGCCTGTCCTATCGCTACGTCGACGTGCAGCTCGACCGCGAAAAGCGTCAGGCGACGTGGACGGTCCGCGCGCCGCAAGGCCGCGTCGAAACGGAACTGCAGGACATCGTTGCGGCGGGCGCCGCCTGGTGGCCGCTGCAGATGGCGCGCGAACTGGATGACGCCATTCTGTCGATGCGCACGAACGAGCTGGACATCGGCACCTGGATCCTGAAGACCGAGGGCGACGCCGAGGCGGTGCTTGCGGCCGATGCGGCGCTGGAACGGCACGCGGATCACTGGTTCGTGCGCGAAACCGCCGGCATGCTGCGCCGCACCCTGGCGCGGCTGGACGTGACCTCGCGCAGCCTGTTCGCGCTGATCGAACCGGGCTCGTGCTTCGCGGGCACGCTGCTGGAACTGGCGCTGGCGGCGGACCGCAGCTACATGCTGGACGTGGAGGACGACGAAGATATCGACGCCCCGCCGCCGCAGATCGTGGTGGGCGAGCGCAATTTCGGCGCGTATCCCATGGTGAACGGCCAGAGCCGCCTGCAACGGCGCTTTTACGGCGAGACGCAGCCGCTGGAAGCGGTGCGCGCGCAAGCCGGTCGCAGCCTGCCGGCTTCCGCCGCGCTGGAGCTGGGCCTCATCACCTACGCGCCCGACAGCATCGACTGGGATGACGAAGTGCGGCTGGCGCTGGAAGAGCGCCGCGCGCTGTCGCCCGATGCGTTGACCGGCCTGGAAGCCAACTTGCGCTTCGGCGGCCAGGAAACCATGGAAACCCGCATCTTCGGCCGGCTGACCGCCTGGCAGAACTGGATCTTCAACCGCCCCAATGCGGCGGGCGACAAGGGTGCGCTCAAGCTGTACGGCAAGGGCGAGCAGGCGGCATTCGACTGGAACCGCGTCTAGGCGGCAAGCGTACGGCCAACGGGCGGCCAGGCGCCATGGGGGCCTGCCCATTGGCCCTGAGATCCAAGCGCCGCGCGGCCGGCGCCCCATTCCAAGAATCAGGAGAGAGACATGTCCGGCATCAACTACACCGACAAGATTCCCAACAACGTCAACCTGTCCGGCGACCGCACGTTGCAGCGCGCGCTGGAACACTGGCAGCCCAATTATCTGCAGTGGTGGCAGGACATGGGACCCGACGGTTCGCATGGATTCGACGTCTATCTGCGCACGGCCGTCAGCGTCGAGCCCGACGGCTGGGCGCACTTCAACCACGTGCGCATGCCCGATTACCGCTGGGGCATCTTCCTGGCGCCGCAGGACGGGCAGCGCAAGATCCATTTCGGCGAGAACATCGGCCGCGACGTGTGGCAGGACGTGCCGGGCGAGCACCGTGCCAACTTGCGCCGCATCATCGTCACGCAAGGCGACACCGAACCCGCGTCGATCGAGCAGCAACGCCACCTGGGCCTGACCGCGCCGTCGCAGTACGACCTGCGCAACCTGTTCCAGATCAACGTCGAAGAAGGGCGGCACCTGTGGGCGATGGTCTACCTGCTACATCGTTACTTCGGGCGTGACGGCCGCGAGGAAGCCGATGCGCTGCTGCAGCGCAGCTCGGGCGATTCCGACAATCCGCGCATCCTGGGCGCCTTCAACGAGAAGACGCCCGACTGGCTGGCGTTCTACATGTTCACGTACTTCACCGACCGCGACGGCAAGTTCCAGTTGTGCGCGCTGGCCGAATCCAGCTTCGATCCGCTGGCCCGCACGACCAAGTTCATGCTGACCGAGGAAGCGCACCACATGTTCGTCGGCGAGTCCGGCATCTCGCGCGTCATCCAGCGCACCTGCGAAGTGATGAAGGAACTGAAGACCGACGATCCGCAAGCGGTGCGCGCGGCCGGCGTGATCGACCTGCCCACCATCCAGCGCTACCTGAACTTTCACTACAGCGTCACCATTGACCTCTTCGGCGCGGACCAGTCGTCCAACGCCGCCATCTTCTACGGATCGGGCCTGAAGGGCCGCTACGAAGAGACCAAGCGCAACGACGACCATCAGCTCAAGAACGACACGTATCGCGTGCTGAACGTCAGCAACGGCAAGCTGGCGGAGATCGAGGTGCCGATGCTGAACGCGCTGAACGAGGTCCTGCGCGATGACTTTATCCGCGACTCGGTGGCCGGTATTGGCCGCTGGAACAAGGTCATCGAAAAGAGCGGCCTGGCCTTTCGCCTGCAGGTGCCGCACAAGGCGTTCAACCGCCAGATCGGCACGCTGGCCGGCATCCGCATGTCGCCCGAAGGTGAGATCGTGTCCGAATCGCAATGGCAGGCCAACCAGCACAAGTGGCTGCCCACGCCGGAAGATCGCGCGTTCGTCGCGTCGCTGATGGGCCGGGTCACGGAACCGGGCAAATTCGCCAACTGGATCGCGCCGCCCGTCATGGGCGTCAACCGCCAGCCGGTGAACTTCGAGTACGTGCGTTTCAACTGATGGCCGTGCGGGCCGCGTGCCCGCGTTTGGGAGGACGGCGATGAACGCCCCATTACCGGTGGAAGTCCTGAAGCAGCACCTGATCGATCCCGAGATCTGCATCCGCTGCAATACCTGCGAAGAGACCTGTCCGGTCGATGCGATCACGCACGATTCGAACAACTACGTGGTGGACCCGGAAATCTGCAACGGCTGCATGGCCTGCGTGCCGCCGTGCCCGACGGGTTCCATCGACAACTGGCGGCTGGTGGTGCGCGCCGAGGCCTATTCCGTGCAGGACCAGTTTGGCTGGGAAGAGCTGCCGCAGGAAAAGTCGTTGCCATTGGACGCTGCGGTTGCGGACGATGGCGCGCAGCAGGCCGCCACGGATTCGCAGACCGAACCGGCAGCGCCTCCGGCGATGCTTGTGACGTCCGGCGCGGCGGTCCCCCCATGGTCTGCCGCGCACCCCTATGTGAATCTCTACACGCACAAGACGCCCATCACCGCGACGGTCGTGGGCAACTACCGCGTCACCGGCGCCGACACGGAAAGCGACATCCACCACATCGTGCTGGACTTTGGCGAGCAGCCGTTTCCGGTGCTGGAAGGGCAGTCCATCGGCATCCTGCCGCCGGGCGTGGACGCGATGGGCCGGCCGCATCACGCGCGCCAGTATTCGCTGGCCAGCCCGCGCGACGGCGAACGCGCGGGGTACAACAACCTGTCGCTGACGGTAAAGCGCGTCACGCAGGATCACGGCGGAGAGGCCGCGCACGGCGTCTGCTCAAACTATCTGTGCGACCTGGCGAAGAACGACACGGTGCAGGTGATCGGCCCGTTCGGCCACACCTTCCTGATGCCGAATCATCCGAAGGCCAACCTCATCATGATCTGCACGGGCACGGGTTCGGCGCCAATGCGCGCCATGACGGAGCGCAGCCGCCGCCTGATCGGCATGGCGGACATCGGCAAGCTCATGCTTTTCTTCGGCGCGCGCACCGAACGCGAATTGCCGTACTTCGGCCCGTTGATGAAGCTGCCGCGTGATTTCATCGACATCAACCTGGCGCTCTCGCGCGAACCCGGCCAGCCCAAGCGCTATGTGCAGGATCTGATCCGCGAGCGGGCCGCGCAGGTCCGTGGATTGCTGGCTGACCGCAACACTTGCATCTACGTCTGCGGCCTGAAGGGCATGGAGGTCGGCGTGCTGGACGCGTTGCGCGAGGTGGTGGTGCAGTCGGGCGAGGATTGGTCTATCCTGCATGAAGCGCTGCGCCGTGAAGGCCGGCTGCACTTCGAGACTTACTGACCACAACAACAGTTGCGTGACGAACGGCGCGCCTGGGCGCGCCGGTTTCGTTTGCACGGGGAAAAACAACATGAAGTTCGCGGAATTCAAGGACGGCATGGTGATCAAGGGCGGGCCGGTCACCGTGACGGAAGCGGAGATCCTGGCGTTTGCCCGCCAATTCGATCCCCAGTGGTTTCACACCGATCCGCAGCGCGCCGCGGAAGGCCGGTGGGGCGGCCTCATCGCCAGCGGTTGGCACACCTGCGCGCTGGCCATGCGCATGGCGGTCGACGCCGCCCTGCATGATTCCGAATCCTTCGGTTCGCCCGGCCTGGGCGAAGTCCGCTGGCGCACGCCCGTCCGCCCTGGCGACACCCTGAACCTGCACGCGCGCGTGCAAGGCGCGCGCCACTCGTCCTCGCGCCCGGACCTGGGCATCATCAACTGGGCGTGGACGGTCGTGAACCAGCACGACGAAAGCGTGCTGGAAATGGACGCGACCAGCCTGTTCGACCTGTCCGGCAACAACTAGGCGCGGCTTTCTTCTACCGCTTGCTCGCCTGCTTGAGAATGGCGGCCCCTTCCGGGCCGGCCGCCGCTTTCCAGGCGTTGATGGATTCCTTCGATGCGTCCTGCAACGCCTTGCGCACCGCGGGCGGAACGGCAGTGTTGATGGCCACGCCGTTCTTGCGCATGTTCGCGTAGTTTTGCTGCAGGCGGCCTTCGATGCGTTTCCACTGCTCGGTCTCGGTCTGCGCGGCCGCCTGGTCGATGGCCTTGCGCGACCGCGCATCCAGCGCCTCGTACGCCTTCAGATTCATCGTCGCCACCGAGATCGGCATGGCGTAGTTGATCTCCGCGAAGTGGGGCAGATACTCCCACAACTTGCGGCCCGCGCCGCCATCGCCGGAGGACAGCACCGCGTTCACCTCGCCCGACGCGATGCGCGGCATGGCGTCGGCAAACGAGATGTTCTCCGCACGCGCGCCGGCGCGCTGCATGACGTCCTGCGACGTCGCATCGTAAGTGCGGATGGTCAGGCGCTTCAGCGCCGCCACGCTGTCCACCTTCTGCTTGGACCAGATGCCCGACGCCGGCCACGGCGTGGTGTAGAGCAGCTTCTGGCCATGCGCAGCCAGCAGCTTCTCGTACGCCGGCCGCGCCGCCTTGTTGAGGTTGCGGGCCTTGGACAACGAGTCCGCCAGGAAGGGCAGGGATGAAACGCCGAACAGCGGATACTTCGTGGCCAGCGCGCCGGCGAAGGCGTCGCCTGCGTCCACCTTGCGCGTGTGCACCGCGTCGATCATGTCGCCCGACTTGATGCCCTTGGCCGCGTCGAAACTCGTGTCGATGATGACGTTGCCCGCCGACTTGGCGCGCACCAGCTCGGCAAACGTGGACACGCCTTGGCCCGGCATGGAGGTGGCCGGGTATTCGGTGGTCATGGTGAGCGTCGTGGCGGCCTGAGCGCCGTGGGCGACGAAAGCCATGGCGATGACTGCCGCCAGGCGCAGGGGGGTGATGCGATGCATGCGCGACTCCTGTGGGGGGAATCCGCAAAGCGTACGAGGTGTACAACCGCGCGCCTAGTCGGGCTTACGGCAATGCGCAGGCGGTGCGGGATCGGGCGTATGGCGTATTCCAATCGGTCAGTGTCTGACACCCAGGGGAGGTGACCGTCAGCTTGTAGCTGCGGCTCAGAGGGTGTCAGACACCTGGCGTTGCAGCAACTCGCCAAAAAAAAGGCCGCCCTACGGGCGGCCTCCTTGGCTACACCAGGCAGGCGATCAATAGAACGCCTGGATGCCCGTCTGTGCGCGGCCCAGGATCAGGGCGTGCACGTCGTGGGTGCCTTCGTAGGTGTTGACCACTTCCAGGTTCACCAGGTGGCGGGCGACGCCGAACTCGTCGGAGATGCCGTTGCCGCCGAGCATGTCGCGCGCCAGGCGGGCGATGTCCAGCGCCTTGCCGCACGAGTTGCGCTTCATGATCGAGGTGATTTCGACGGCGGCGGTGCCTTCGTCTTTCATGCGGCCCAGACGCAGGCAGCCTTGCAGGGCCAGCGTGATTTCGGTTTGCATGTCAGCCAGCTTCTTCTGGATCAGCTGGTTGGCGGCCAGGGGGCGGCCGAACTGCTTGCGGTCCAGGGTGTACTGGCGGGCGGTGTGCCAGCAGGCCTCGGCGGCGCCGACAGCGCCCCAGGCGATGCCGTAGCGGGCGGAGTTCAGGCAGGTGAACGGACCCTTCAGGCCGGACACGCCGGGCATCATCTGGTCGGCGGACACTTCCACTTCGTCCATGACGATTTCGCCGGTGATCGACGCGCGCAGGCCGACCTTGCCGTGGATGGCGGGGGCCGACAGGCCCTTCATGCCCTTTTCAAGGATGAAGCCGCGGATCTTGCCGTCGAAGTCGCCGCCGACGCACTTGGCCCACACCACGAACACGTCGGCGATGGGCGAGTTGGTGATCCACATCTTGTTGCCGCTGACCTTGTAGCCGTCGGCCGTTTTGACGGCGCGGGTTTCCATGCCGTTGGGGTCGGAGCCGTGGTTGGGTTCGGTCAGGCCGAAGCAGCCGATCCATTCACCGCGCGCCAGCTTGGGCAGGTACTTCTTCTTTTGTTCTTCGCTGCCGAATTCGTTGATCGGCACCATTACCAGCGAGGACTGCACGCTCATCATCGAGCGGTAGCCGGAGTCGACGCGTTCGACTTCACGGGCGATCAGGCCGTAGCTGACGTAGTTCAGGCCGGCGCCGCCGTATTCGACGGGGATCGTGGCGCCCAGGAGGCCCAGTTCACCCATTTCGGAGAAGATCTCGGGATCGGTCTTCTCGTTGCGGAAGGCGTTGAGCACGCGGGGCGCCAGCTTGTCCTGGGAGTAGGCGTAGGCGGCGTCGCGCACCATACGCTCTTCGTCGGTCAGTTGCTGGTCCAGCAACAGAGGATCTTGCCAGTGGAATGAGGGGTTCGAGGACATGCTGGGTCTCCGCTATGGATTTCCGTGATCGGAATCTGGAAAGTTTAAACTTAAAATAATTCGGGCGGCAAGTTGGGGTTTGCACGGCGGTGCGCCTGAGCGCGCCGCCGGTGGTGTTGCCGGTTATTCCGCCCGTACAGGGTTCAGTGTTGGGCCTTCAGCGCCGCCTCGCGGATCTTCTCGAGGGTCGTGGACGGGCTGATGGTTTCCGGGTCGATGAAGCAGTGCAGGATCGCGGGCTTGCCGCTGGCCAATGCCCGTTCGAAGGCCGGACCGAACTGTTCGGTGGTTTCCACGCGCTCGCCGTGGCCGCCAAAGGCGCGCGCGTAGTCGGCGAAATCGGGGTTCTTGAGCTCGGTCGCGGAAATGCGGCCCGGGTAGTGCTTTTCCTGGTGCATGCGGATCGTGCCGTACATGCCGTTGTCCACCAGGATGACGACGATGGGCAGGTCATACTGCACCGCCGTGGCGAATTCCTGGCCGTGCATCAGGAAGCAGCCGTCGCCCGCGAAGCACACGACGGTCTTGTCGGGCCAGACGCGCTTGGCGCCCACGGCCGCCGGCAGGCCGTAGCCCATGGATCCGGAGGTGGGGGCCAACTGCGTGCCAAAGCGCGTGAAGCGGTGGAAGCGATGCAGCCAGGTGGCGTAGTTGCCCGCGCCGTTGGTCATGATGGCGTCGGCCGGCAACGTCTTTTCCAGGTACGCCATCACTTGGCCCAACTGCAGCGCGCCGGGCGTGGTGACGGTTTCCGGATCGCTCCATTTCAGGTACGACTCGCGCATGGCCTTGGTGCCGTCGGCCCAGGCGGGCGCGGCCGGCGCTTTCAGGTTCGCCAGCGACGCGGCAAAGGCGGACGGCGACGTGTTGATGGCCAGGGTGGGGCGGTACACGCGGCCCAGCTCGGCGGCATCAGGATGCACGTGCACCAGCTTTTGCTTGGGCACCGGAATATCCAGCAGCGTGTACGCCTGGCTGGGGTTTTCCGACATGCGGCCGCCCACCAGCAGGATCAGGTCGGCGTCGGCTACGCGCTTGAGCAGGGCGGGATTGATGCCCAGGCCCACGTCGCCGATGAAGCAAGGATGGTCGGCCGGGAACAGCATCTGGCGGCGGAACGACACGGCAGTCGGCAGCGCGTGGCGTTGCGCGAAGTCGGCAAATTCCTGCACGGCGCGCGCGTCCCAGCGCGTGCCGCCCAGAATGGCGACCGGGTTCTTCGCATCAGCCAGCAGTTTTTCCAGGTCGGCCAGCTGGCCGGCGGTGGGGGCGGATTCGATGACTTCGTAGCGCGGCGCGTCGGCCACTTTGGCGGCCTCGACCAGCATGTCTTCCGGCAGCGCAATCACCACCGGGCCGGGGCGGCCGGATGTGGCGATGTGGAACGCGCGCGAGATCAGTTCGGGAATGCGTTCGACCTGATCGATCTCGGTCACCCACTTGGCCTGCGTGCCAAATACGGCGCGGTAGTCCATTTCCTGGAAGGCTTCGCGCTCGCGCATGCCGCGCTCGATCTGGCCCACGAACAGGATCATCGGCGACGAGTCCTGCTTCGAAATGTGCACGCCGGCCAGCGCATTGGAGGCGCCCGGACCGCGCGTCACCATGCAGATGCCGGGCTCGCCGGTCAGCTTGCCGTGCGCGTCGGCCATCATGGCTGCGCCGCCTTCCTGACGGCACACCGTGACCTTGATGTCGGCATCGTGCAGGCCGTCCAGCACCGCCAGATAGCTTTCGCCGGGGACACAAAAGACATGTTTGACGCCATGGGCGACCAGTTGGTCGACCAGAATGTGACCGCCAAGGCGGGAATCTTGCTGGGGCATGGTGGTGTCGTGGTTAGCCTAGGGTAGAACTCCCGAGCATATGTTCCCTGGGCGCACAACGCAATTGATAAAATTGCACATTCTGTTGATCCCCCGGCACGTGGCGGCTGGTGCGCCGCAGCATGCGGGCGCCCGGCAGCGGGCCGGTCTTCCGGCGGTATTTCCATGAGAAACGGCATCCCCAATCTGACGGCCCTGCAGGCATTCGAGGCCTCGGCCCGGCTGGGCAGCTTTTCGCGCGCCGCCGAAGAGCTGTCGCTGACGCACAGCGCCGTCTACCGTCAGGTGGCCAGCCTGGAAGCGCGGCTGGGCGTACAACTGTTCACGCGGGTGCGCCGCCGGATCGTGCTGACCGACCACGGCGCCGAATACGCCGGCCGGATCCGTCACCATCTTGATCAGATCGAAAAGGACACCTTCGGTCTCGTCAGCCGGACCGGCATGGGGCGCAGCATCCACATCGCCGTGGTGCCCACGCTGGCCACCACCTGGCTGATCCCGCGTCTGGCCGATTTCCAGCGCGAGCACGGCGACATCCCCGNNCCGTCAGCTTGTCCGTGCGCACCCTGCCGTTTCAATTCAAGGACCAGCCGTTCGACGGCGCGCTGTATCACGGGGACGGACTCTGGCCCGGCACGCAGGGTGGGCTGCTGTTTCCGGAACGCGAACTGGTGCCGGTCTGCGCGCCCGAATTGGCGGCGCGCGTGGCGGAGCAGGGCGGCGGCGCTCTGACCGGGATGACGCATCTGCATCTGGCTTCGCGGCCGGACGCCTGGCGCCAGTGGTATACGGCCAATGGCTATCTGTATGGACCGCAGGCGGCTGGCGGCCCGCGCTACGAGCTCTTCACCATGGTGATGGCGGCGGTGCAGGCCGGGCTTGGCGTCGGGCTGATGCCGCGCTTTCTGGCGCAGCCCGCACTGGACCAGGGCGCGCTTGCCATGCCGGTCCCGCAGTCGCTGGCGGTCAGCCAGGGGTATTACTTCGGCTATCCGCAACGCAGCGAACGGTCCGATGCGTTGAAGGTGTTCGAGACCTGGCTCAAGTCCGCCGCCGCAGGCGTGGGCGAGCGCCTGCCCGGCCGCGCCGCGCCGTAGAACCCCGCCATGTCCACCGCCCGCCAGCCGCTTGCCTCCCAGGCCGATATCGACGCCTTCATCGACGCCGTGTGGCTCGAAGACGGCCTGTCCGCCAACACCCTGGCCGCCTACCGGCGCGACCTGACGGGTTTCGCCCGCTGGCTTGAAGACCCCGACGCCTACGCCCGGGAACTGGCCGACCGGCACGGCGAGCCGGCGCGCGCCCAGCCCCTGCCCGCCGGCCCGGCC